>NZ_JAQNDK010000001.1:3900000-4030638 GCF_028368935.1 Sorangium aterium
GGCCTTCCCAGCGGTAACGTCATGGAACCGGCTCGTCAAGCCGCCGGCCTCGTGCGTGGAGGGAAGCGACGGGCCTGACTCGGTCGTGGCTGGGGGCCGGCAAAAGGAGCAGCGCGAGCGGCTCCGGCGCCATCACCCGTCGAGGACTTCGCTCAGAGCGGGCCGCCGGCCGCGAACGCAAAATCGATGTGCACGTGCTCGTCGTGTCGCCACCACACCGGGCCGAGTGGGATCGCCCCTGCGAGGGAGCCCAGCTTGCGGCCCGCGGGGCTCGCGAGCAGCAGCGGCACGTACTCAGGCGCGAGGAAGATCCGCTGGATCCGGAGCTTCCTTGGCCTGGCCTTCTCGTCCAGCGCCGACAGGAGCCGCGCGAGATCGTCGAAATCGATCATCAGCTCGCCCCACCGGCCCTGCGCGTCGAACTCGAGGCCATAACCGAGCTTGTTCCAGGGATAGGTCGACACGTCCGCGGGCCGCCCCGCGCCGTCGCGCAGCGGGACGAAGATATCGACGCTGAGCCCGTTCTGGTGCGTGCGGTGCGGCCAGAACCGACCGCCATCGCGGTGGCCCGTCTCCCCGACGACGAAGCGCCGCCCTGGCCTGGCGGCCGCGCACGCGGCGAACGCCTCCTCCAGCGCGCCGCGAACGGCGCCGTGCACGTACTGGCGCCCGAGGCTGGCGCCCAGGTAGGAGTAGGTCACGTAGCCGGGCCCCGAGGGGCGGATCGGATGCCCGTGCAGCAGCCGGCCGCGCGCCGAACCGCCGACGCTCTCGGACGGCACCGCGCCGTCGAGCCATACGCGGCCGTGCGCCACGACGACGGGCGCGACGAGCAGGAGACCGGCGGCGACCGCGAGTCGCTTCCACGCCCGACGAGACGCGCTCGTCGCGCGCGGAGCCACAGCGGGCGGCGCGCCCCGAAGGACCTGGAAGAGCTTCACCCCGTTCGCCTTCTTAGAAGATCGCTCGCGTCGTTCAAGCGAGAAATGAACCATCAAGGCCGCCGAGAGGACATGCCGCCCTTGGCGTCCCTGGCGCCTTGGCAGCTCACCATTGGCATCTTTCAGGCAGCTTCGACTTCATTTGTGGGATCGGGAGGTCATCGCGTCAAAAAGAGACGCGACCGACCGACCGCGCGCCCTGGCCCTGTGCAAGACTGCGCGCCGATGCCGTACGATCATCTCCTCGGGCGCGTGGTGACCCTGCCGGTGCGGCGGTTCGGCCCGCCGGGCGCCTTCCTCTCGGCCGATCCGGACGACCTTCGCCCGGACGCGCCGGTGCTCCTCTTGCCGCGCAGCGAGGTGCCCGAGGGCGCCAGGGAGGGAGACGCGCTCGAGGTCTTCGTGTACCTCGACTCGGAGGATCGCCCCATCGCCACGACGCGCCGGCCGAAGGTCACGCTTGGCGAGGTCGCCTTTCTGGCGGTCACCGACGTCGCGCCCTTCGGCGCCTTCGTCGACTGGGGCTTGCCCAAGGAGCTGCTCATCCCCCGCGCGGAGCAGACCCGCGACCCGCGGGTCGGCGAGCGGCACCCGGTGGGGCTGCTCGTGGACAGGACCGGGCGCCTCGCGGGGACGATGCGCGTGAGCGAGATGCTGCGCGACGAGGGCGAGTTCGATCTCGACGAGTGGGTCGAGGGCGAGGCGTGGCGCAACGAGCCGGGGATCGGCCTCTTCGTCATCGTCGAGCGCAGGTTCGTCGGCCTGCTCCCCGCCGACGAGCCGCACGCGCTCTCCCGCGGCCAGGCGGCGCGGTTCCGCGTGGCGAGCGTGCTGCCCGACGGGAGGATCGAGCTCTCGCTCCGCGGTCACGCGCACGAGGAGGTCGAGAACGACGCCCAGGGGATCCTCGCGCGGCTCTCGCGCCCGGGCGCGCCGAGGGTCGGCGATCGCTCGAGTCCGGAGGAGATCCGGGCGCTCTTCGGCCTGAGCAAGAAGGCGTTCAAGCGAGCCGTCGGCCGCCTGCTGAAGGAGCGCGCCGTGGCGATCGACGGCGAGGGGTTCCTCGTCAAGAACGCGCGCTGAGCCGGGCGGAAGTCGGAAGGCGACGCGACGCCCCGCGGCGGACGCCGTGTCAGGAGCGCCGCGCGGGCGACGCTACCTATCCCTCGCGCACCGGGCGCCGATGCCGTAGTAGCGCTCGGCGGGTTTGCTTGGAAGGCGCTCGGACGCCATCAGGCGATCCGGATCGTCCTCGAACGATCCGCCGTGGATGACGCGATCGCCGGTATCGGTCAGGTTCGCGCAGTTGTCGCAGTGATCGATGTCCCCGCTCGAGATCGTATAGCTGTTGCTGTACCCGTCCAGCGTCCACTCCCACAGGCTCCCCGCCAGGTCCGCCTGCCCCCACCGTCCGTCTCCTCCCTCGCTCGATCCCGCGCCGACCGTCAGGATGTCGCCTATCGTGCACGGGCCGCCTGACGATTCCGTGGCCCCGTAGCAGCCGAAGACCGCGTGGTTATCGACGAACGTGTCGCCCCAGGGATACGTGCGCTCCTCGTCGCCGCCGGCCGCTGCGTAGTGCCATTCGGCCTCGGTTGGCAGGCGCCCGCCGTCCCACGCACAGAAGGCCATCGCCTCGTGCCATGTGATGCAGTTCATGGGGCGGCGCTCGTCGTCGTCCGAGCCGACGCTGTCGGTCCACGTCGAGCAGGGGTCCCCGATAGCACTGCATGTGTCGACGCCGGGAGGGGTGCACTTCTTCAGCTCCGCCATCAGCATCGCCTTGTTCGGCTGGAGGTACTGCTTGAAGCTGGTCTGCCATCCGCTGTCCAACAGCGTCGGGTGCCGTCCGGCGTTCACCGCCGGAGGGCTCTCCTGCGTTCCTTTCCCCGCCTCGACGAACTCGCGGAACCGGCCGACGGTGATCTCGTAGGTATCCAGCCAGAAGTCGTTGACGAACGCCTTCTTCTGCGCGCTGGAGCCCGTCGCCTCAACATGGTTCCTCGTGTAGCGCCTCGTGTGCCGGCCGCCGTCCACCAGCTTGCTGTCGCAGCAGCTGATCTGGTCCGGTCCGCACCGCGTCTCCAGGTCCCGGCAGCTCGGGGCCGACGCGACCGGACCGCCCCCGGCGCCCGCGCCGCCGCCCCCGGCCGCAGCGCCCTCTCCGCCGCTCCCGGTCGCCGTCTCACCGCCGCTCCCGGCCGCAGCGCCCTCTCCGCCGCTCCCGGCCGCAGCGCCCTCTCCGCTGCTCCCGGCTGCCGTCTCACCGCCGCTCCCGGCCGTCGTGCCCTCTCCGCCGCGCGTGTACCGTCCCCAGTCTGCTCCGATGAGGTCCGAGCATCCGGCGGCGACGAGCGCTCCCACCCCGCCGATCCAACCAGCTTTCGCCCAGGTTCCACCCATGACCCGACAGCGTCACCCCCTTCGTTCACCGCTGTCAAGCCGCCCCGGGCCGGCCGGCTGCATCGAGGGATCTCCTCTCCGCAGCTCGGCCGGCGGTCGCATCGCAACGCGGGGGCTACTCGAGCAGGCTGCGCAGCATCCAGGCGGTCTTCTCGTGGACCTGCAGGCGCTGGGTGATCAGATCGCAGGTGGGCTGATCGTTGGCGTTCTCGGCCACGGGGAAGAGCTCACGCGCCGTGCGCGCGACCGTCTCGTGGCCCTCGACGAGGCGCTTGATCATGTCCGTGGCCTTGGGGACGCCGTCGTCCTCCTTGATGGTCGAGAGCGCGACGAACTGCTTGTAGGTCCCCGGCGCGGGGAGGCCGAGGGCCCGGATGCGCTCGGCGACCAGGTCCACGGCGAGCGCCAGCTCGTTGTACTGCTGCTCGAACATGAGGTGGAGCGTCTGGAACATGGGCCCCGTGACGTTCCAGTGGAAGTTGTGGGTCTTCAGATAGAGCGTGTACGTGTCCGCGAGGACGCGTCCCAGCCCGGCGCCGATCAGCTCGCGGTTCTTCGCATCGATTCCGATATTGATCTCCATCATCGCTCCTCTCGTAGATCGTGTGCTCTTCGCTCGCTGGACCGAATCCGGCGCCGGGAGCGCCCTCCGTGCCCAGTCGTGACGGGCCGCCAACGTTCGTCCTCGCCGTCGCCGCGTCAATCGGGTCATCCCCTGCCCTCTTCCCATAGGAGGACGCCAGCGGGGCAGACCCGCACAGGAGACGGGCCCAGATCGGCGTTTTCGGTGCTCAGCGTACGTGAGTCTCAGGATTGATCATATTTCCCCCACCTCCCTCGCGGCGCTCCAGCCCTGAACGAGGGTGAGGAGCTGCTCGTAGCCACGGCCCAAGGTCTGCCAGCCGGGCTCGCCGTTTCGCCGGAGGTGTCCGCCGAGCGCGGCGATCGCCAGGAAGGCATCGCGGGCCGTGGCGTTCTCGGGCAGGGGCTTGCGCGCGAAGACCCGCAGCACCGCGAGCTGGGTGGGCGTGAGCACGGCGGTCGCGGGCTGCTCCGGAGCGCGCCGAGCCTCGCTGCGCAGCAGCAATAGCTGCCAGGCGATGGGCGCGAAGAGCGCCAGCACGTTGCGCAAGCCGTGCAGGTCCTCGATCTGGCGCTTCTCGTAGGCGCACCCGGTCTTCAGGGCCTTGAAGAATTCCTCCACCATCCAGCGCGCCCGGTACCAGTCGACCAGCTGCGTCAGCTGCTCGCCGGACTCGACCGGCTCGTTGGTGAGCAGCACCCACTCGACCGGCGCTTCGCCCGGCGGCGGCTCGAGCTCCCAGACACGCACGACCTGAAGCGAGAGTGTCGCCGGCAGCTCACGCGGCTGCGATCTGGGTCGTCGCAGCGTCACGCGCGTGCTGCCAAGGGCGAGCTTCGCCAGGCGTCCGGCACGGGTGGGATGCAGGCGTTTCTGTTGAGGGCTACGGTTGCCCGCCGGCCGTGGGGAAAGCTCTACCTCGCGCACAGCGACCGCTTGAACTTGCGCGAGCGCGTGCTCGAGTTTCGCCTCCTCTCCGAGGGCGGCGGCCTCGACGAGGCGATTGTGTGCCAGCCGGATCACGAACCGATGCCCTGCGCCCAGCAGCTGCGCGAACAGGCCGTAGTCGTCGCCCTCGCGGTCCATGACATGCACCAAGGCGTGCGGAGCACAGCCCAGGGCAGCGACCTGTTCCACCTGCTCTCCCCAGCGGTCGTGCTCGTTGCCCGTCGTGTCCTCGTCGCGCACGTGCGTGCTCAGAGCGAGCACGCCGAGCGGGCGACGCACCCCATCGCCGCTGACGGCCAAGGTGAAGTGGGCGAAGAACGTCTGCCCCGAGGAGCGCAGCCGGCCGAGCCCCTGCCGCTGGCCGTCCGAGCGGAAGGAGAGGGTCGTGGTGTCATGGATGGCGAGCACGACCGGCTCGGCCTCCATGCGCGCGAGGGTGGCGCGCACATGCGGAGCCAGGATCGCCGCGGGTGTGACGGCGTCGTTGCCGAAGAAACGGTACGCAGCCTCCAGCTCGCTGTCGGACAGCAGCGAGGGGAAGCTCTTGTCCGGCGCCTGCGCCAGCTTTTGCACCAGCTTGCTCTGGCGCTTCGAAAGCCGCACATCGCCGAAGGGCGCGTCGCTCATCTCCTCGGCGAGTGCGGCCGCGTTCTCTGCTGCGGGTGAACCCATCCGCAGCTTTGATCACGTCGCCCAGCACACATCAAGCGAGATGTGTAGGATCCTGAGACTCTTGTACGCCGAGCACCGAAAACGTCGAGATGGGCCCGTCTCCGAAGCGGGTCTGCCCCTCACCTAGGCTTCGCCGATGCTTCGCATCGACATTACCTCGATGGGGCGCAGGCCGAGCAGCGCATAGGCCTGCTCCCAGCGCTGGTCCGCCGCCACGTCGAACAGGATCCGCTCGTCGAGGGCCACGGGCAGCCACGCGCCCCCGGCGATCTCTCGCTCCAGCTGGCCGGGCCCCCAGCCGCTGTAACCGAGGAGCACCGTCCTGCGCCGCGGGTCGTCCGCGGCGGCCGTGCCACGCACCGCGTCGGCCGCGAGCGTGTCGAACGCGCTCCGGGACGACGTGACCCGCACCCGGGAGCCCACCGGGATCACGCCCGTCTCCTCGGCCCCGAGCGCCGGATCGAGGCACAGGATCCACCCCGAGCTCGGCTGGACCGGCCCGCCGAGGTAAACCGGCGCCGGGTCCTTCAGGTCGTTGCCATAACCCGCGAACGACAGGAGCTCCCCCAGCGTCATCGGCGCTGGCCTGTTCACAACGAACCCCAGCGCCCCGCCCTCGCTGTGCACCGCCAAGAGCACGACCGTCCGGTCGAAGTTCGGATCGCCGAGCGGCGGCGACGCGATGAGGAACCCTGGGGCCAGCACGCTCGCTTCGCTGTTCATCGGCGATCCTCCCTGGCAACGGTCAACCGGTCACTGCGTCCCGCACGAACCCGTCCGCCGCGGCGGGGGCTGGACGGGAGGTCGCCCCCACCTTACTCCGGTGTGCCGTGACAGGCGATTGGGATCTCCCTCCAGCGCCGGTGCGGCGGGTATAGTGGACCCATGTACACCGTCGGCGTCCGCGATCACATCATGGTGGCCCACAGCCTCAAGGGCGTGCAGTTCGGCCCTGCGCAGCGCCTGCACGGCGCGACGTACACGGTCAGCGTGGAGGTGGAGCGCGAGGAGCTCTCGCCCCTCGGCCAGGTGGTCGAGACGAGCGCGCTGCGGGATGGCCTGCGCGCCGTGCTCGCCGAGATCGACTACCGGAACCTCGACGAGCACCCCGCGTTCGAGGGCAAGCGCTCGACGCCGGAGCTCATCGCGCGCTACATCCACCGCGAGCTCGGCCGCAAGCTCCCGGTGAGCGCCGGAAGCGCCCTCACGATCACGCTGCACGAGTCCCCCCTCGTCTGGGTGCGCTACCGCGCGCCGCTCCGGGGCGCCTCGGTCATGCCGACCGAGCTGGCCTGATCGCCGGCCATCTCCGCTTGGCACGCGGCCCTGCCCGCGGCAAAAGAGCGCGCCGATGACCGAGCCGGTCCGCACAGCGCCGATCGCCCTGAGCTTCCAGGGCGGCACCCTCCGCATCGAAGGCCTCGCCCCGCGCCCTGCGCTCGCGGCTGCGCCTGCGATCGACAGCAGCGCGCTGCCATCGAGCGCGGACGAGCCCGACGGCGGCGACGCGGGCGATCCCGCCGAGGGCGCGCCGCTCGACCCCGCGTGCCTGCCCGCGTCCTGCCGCTGGGACGCGCGCGAGCGGGTCTACCGCGTGCCGGCGATCGACTACGCCGAGCTCGTCCTGAGGCTCCGCGCCCGCGGCGTCCCGTTCACCGACGGCGCCCGCAAGTACGAGGCGCTCCCGCTCGCGCCGCTCGCCAAGCACGACCCGTTCCCCTACCAGCGCGAGGCGCTCGACGCCTGGGCCGGGCGGCGCAGCCGGGGCGTTGTCGTGCTCCCGACGGGCGCGGGCAAGACGTTCGTCGCGACGCTCGCGATCGCCGCGCGGCAGCGCAGCACGCTCGTGGTCGTCCCCACCCTGGATCTCCTGAACCAGTGGTACGACGGGCTCTCCGCCGCGTTCGGCGTCCCGATCGGCCTGCTCGGCGGCGGTTATCACGACGTCCTCGACCTGACGGTGACCACCTACGACTCCGCGCACGCCCACATGGACCGGCTCGGCGCCCGCTTCGGCCTCGTGATCTTCGACGAGTGCCACCACCTGCCGAGCCCGTCGTACGCGCTCGCCGCGAAGATGTGCCTCGCGCCCTTCCGCCTCGGCCTCACCGCCACGCCCGAGCGCGCCGACGGCCGGGGCTACGACGATCTCATCGGCCCGATCGTCTTCCGCCGGGAGATCACCGAGCTCTCCGGGCAGTACCTCGCGGCCTACGACGTCGTCCGGCTCGAGGTGCCGCTCTCGGACGACGAGCGCGCCGCGTACGAGGCGGCGCGCGCCGTGTACATCGGCTTTCTGCGCGCCAACGGCATCCGCATGCCCGAGGGGTGGGGCCAGTTCATCCTGCTGAGCTCGCAGTCCGACGCCGGCCGCCGCGCCTTCGAGGCGTACCGCCGCCAGCGCAGCCTCGCGCTGTGCGCGCCCGGCAAGATCGACGTCCTCGCCCGGCTGCTCCACGCCCACCGCGCCGATCGGACCCTGGTCTTCACCGAGGACAACGCCACGGTCTACCAGATCTCGCGGCAGTTCCTGCTGCCTGCGATCACCCACCAGACCAAGGTGAAGGAGCGCAGCGCCATCCTCGACGCCTTCAACCGCGGCGCGCTGTCGGCGGTCGTCACCTCGAAGGTGCTGAACGAGGGGGTCAACGTGCCCGAGGCCAACGTGGCGATCGTCCTGTCGGGCAGCGGCTCGGTGCGGGAGCACGTCCAGCGGCTCGGCCGCATCCTGCGCCGGAGCGAGAACAAGACGGCGATCCTCTACGAGCTCGTGGCCCTCGGCACGAGCGAGCAGCGGGTGAGCGACAAGCGCCGGGAGCACGTTGCTTACCAGTGACCTCGTCCGCGTCCGCCGCCGGGGCGGGATGGTCGTGCCGCAGTACCTCCGCGGGGCGGCCGCCGAGCGCCTGCTGCCGGTCGCGCGGGCGTACCTCGACATCCTCTCGCAGCGCGTCGGCGAGCGCCGCGACGACGTCGAGGCCGCGCTCGACGCCATCGAGGTGCCCGCGCGGGATCGCGTGGCCTCGCTCGGCCTGAGGAAGGTGCTCGAGGACGGCTGCGAGTACGAGGTGCAGGAGGGCGTCGATCCCGAGGCGCTCCGGCGCGAGCTGTTCCACGCGGCGGCGGCGGCGCACCGCGCCCTCGACGTCCGCGCCCGCTTCGATCGCGCCGCCGTGCTCGACGAGGTGGCCGCCCGGCTCGGCACGACGCCCGCCGCGATCGAGGCGGGCCTGTACGCCGACCTGCGCGGCGCCGAGATCCTCCGGCGCGCGGCCGCGGACGCGCCCGAGATCCTGCTGGATCGGTACAACCTGGCGCTGGCGCAGTCGATCCTCCTCCGGGCGACGCAGGTGACGATCCGCATCGAGGGGGAGAGCGCCCAGCGGTACCGGCGGATCTTCCGGGCGGCGCGCTTCCACGGGCTCATCCACGTGGTCCAGGGCGATCCGGTCTCCGGCTACACGATCGCGCTCGACGGCCCGTTCAGCCTGTTCGACGCGGTGCAGCGGTATGGCCTGCGGCTCGCGATGTTCCTGCCGTCGGTGCTCTCGTGCGCCTCGTTCCGGCTGCGGGCCGACCTGCGCTGGGGGCGCGACAAGGAGCCGCTCGCGGTCGAGATCGGCCCGGCGGACGGCCTCCTGTACCATGGGCGCGAGCTCGCGGAGACGACACCCGAGCTGGACGCGTTCTGCGAGGGGTTCAGGAAGCTCGGGTCGCCCTGGACCGTGTCGCCGAACGAGCGGCTGTTCGCGCTGCCCGGGGAGGTGGTGTGCGTCCCCGATCTGGTGTTCCTGAACGCGGAGACCGGGGAGGAGGTGTACCTCGAGGCGTTCGGGTTCTGGAGCCGGGACGCGGTGTGGCGGCGCGTCGAGCTGATCCGGAAGGGGTTTCCGGCGAGGATCCTGCTCGCGGTCGGCAAGCAGCTCCGCGTGAGCGAGGAGGTGCTGGGCGACGACGAAGCCGGGGAGATCTATGTCTACCGGGCGACGATGTCGCCGCGCGCGGTGCTGGCCCGGCTGGACGGGAAGCGCGGGGGGGCGTGAGCCGCTGGGGAGGGCCATCCGACGCCCGCGACGCCCGCGACGCCCGCGGCGCTCACGGCTCCACGGTCGCGTACGCCGGCGTCCACGCCCGCTTCCCGTCCGGCCGCGTGATCCGCGCCCGCACGTACCGCTCCCCGCCGCGGAGCCGGTACGTCGCCCGGCCCTCCGTGGGCTGCTGCCGCTCCAGCACGCGCCCGCCCCGCCCGACGAACTCGACGACCGCGCCCGCCGCCACCGGCCAGACCGAGAACGCGTCCCCGGCGATCGCGATCCTCCGCAGCCTCGCCCCGGACGACGCGTAGAGCCGTCCCCCGGCGAGCGCGCTGCAGATCGCGGCGCGCGACGCCTCCCGCGAGAACACCTCGATGAACCCGCGGCCGGGCCCCGCGGGCGGCGCGCCCGATCCGGCCATGAGCTGGTGCAGATCGTCCACCGCGACGCCGACGATCCCCCCTCCCGCGGCGCCGCGCACCGTCAGCACCGCGTCCCATAGCGCCTCGTGCGATGGGCGCGTCGCGTCGCCGTCCGTGTACACATACGGGTGCCCGCTGTGGATCTCCAGGAGCTCCGCCGCAGGCGCCGCCAGGAGGTCGCCGGCCGATAACGTCCAGTCGAAATTCGGGTGATTGATGAGCGCCACACCCCCCTCCGCCCACACACGGCCGATCGCCCACTTCAGCGCCTCCCCCTTGGTCAGGAAGGCGCCCCCGCCGATCGTCGCGCGCGTACAGAGCGCGTTCACGTGCACGGGCTTCCCCTCTGCCCACATCGTGACCTCCTCGCCGGGGATCACGACGAAATTCGACGCCGACGAGGGATCCTGGAACATCGCAGGATCGACGCGCTGGTTGTGGTCTGTCAGCGCCACGAAGGAATACCCGTTCTCGCGGTACCAGCGGACGACGTCTCGCGGCTCGCTGTCCCCGTCGCTCAGGGACGTGTGCGTGTGGATGTTTCCGCGCTGGAACACCTCCACGTCGAGCGCCTTCTCGAAGTGCGGGCGGCCCGGCGGTCCGCGCCCTCCGGGAGCAGAGCCCGAATCGTGCGAGGCGCGCTCCGCCCTGCCGGCAAGCGCGAGGAGCGCCGCCGCGCCGATGAACAGGAGAGCACTCCAGCGTCCGCGCATGTTCATTGCGATGACATGGAGAGTATACAGAACGCCAGGGCCGCGACCAATTCGCAGAGAGCACGCCCGCACCTCCGCCGCCGCGCGTTACCTCTCCCGCGCTCCGGCGCGCGCGCGCGCGCGCCCGTCTCCTCTTCAATTTTTAATTGCCCCGGTCCACCGCCGTCCGGCGGCATACTGCTCCCGTGACGCCCCCCCTCCTCGCGCTCGTCATGATCGTCAAGGACGAGGCCCCCTCCATCCGCGAGACCCTCGCCTCCGCCAGGCCCCACGTCGACCGATTCACCGTCCTCGACACCGGCTCCACCGACGGCACACAGGCCCTGGTGCGCTCCGCCATGGCCGGTGTCCCCGGCGACCTCGTCGAGGAGCCCTTCATCGACTTCGGCGCGACGCGCAGCCGCGCCCTCGATCTGGCCGGCGACGCGGCCGTGTTCACCCTCATGCTGAGCGGCGACGAGCGCCTCGTCGCGGGCGACGCGCTCCGTCGCTTCTGCGAGGAGCGCCGCGACGCGTCGGGCCCGGGGCACGGCGCCTACCACGTCCGCGTACGCTATGGCGATTCCGTCTATGACTCCGCCCGGCTCGCCCGCGCCTCGGCCGGGTGGCGCTACGTCGGCGCCACCCACGAGGTGCTCTCCAAGGAAGGCGAGCCGCCCCCCTCGATCCGCGTCCCCGACGCCCACATCATCCACGACCTCTCTCGCCGCGACGCCGCCGCCCAGACCCGGAGATGGCAGCGCGACCTGGAGCTGCTCTCCGCCGCGCTGGCCCGATCCCCCCGCGACGCCCGCGCCGCCTTCTACCTCGCGCAGACGCTGGAGTGCCTCGGCCGGCACGCGGAGGCGTTCGAGGCCTACGAGCGGCGCGCCGCGCTCGGCGGCTGGCAGGAGGAGGTCTACGAATCGCTGTTCCGCATGGCGCGCACCGCCGCCGCGCTCGGGCGCCCCTGGCCCGAGGTGCAGCAGCGCTACCTCGACGCCCACGCCCACAGCCCGCACCGCGCCGAGCCGCTCTTCGCCGTCGCCTGGCACTGGTACGGGCAGCGGCGCTGGCCGCTGACGTACCTCTTCGCCTCCCGCGGCGCCGCCCTCCCCTTCCCCGCCCAGGCCACCCTCTTCGTGGACGCCGAGGTCTACGAGCACAAGCTGCTCGACCTCGTCGCCACCAGCGCGTTCCACGTCGGCGAGCTCGCCGCCGGCGAGGCGGCGCTGCGCAAGGCCCTCGCGCGCCGCCCCGGCGATCCGCGCCTGCTCAGGAACCTCGCGTTCTACGCGCCTGCGAAGAGGCGCTGACGCGCCGCGCTCGCCGCCGCTCAGGCGCCGTCGTTGTCCTTCCTGATCCAGCCCTTGCGGCGATAGTACGTGAGCAGCCCGACGACGCTCGCCAGCATCAGGCACCATACGAGCGGATAGCCGTAATACCAGTCGAGCTCCGGCATGTTGTACGGCGAGCTCTCGTGGTGGAAGTTCATCCCGTAGATGCCTGCAATGGCGGTCACCGGGAGGAAGATCGTCGAGATGATCGTGAGCACCTTCATGATCTCGTTCATCCGGTTCGACATCCCGGAGAGGTGGAGATCCATGAGGCCCGAGCTGAGCTCGCGGTAGGTCTCGACCATGTCCATCAGCTGCACCGCGTGATCGTACGTGTCGCGCAGGTAGAGCCGCGTGTCCTTGGCGATCATCGGGTTGTCCTCGCGGAGCAGCGCGTTGACGAGATCGCGCTGCGGCCAGATGGCGCGCCGGAGCGTGAGCAGATCCCGCTTCAGATCGTGGATCGGCTTCGACATCCGGCGCCTCGCGTCGATCACCTCGACCTCCAGGTCCTCGATGTGCTCACCGAGCCGCTCGAGCACCGGGAAGAAGCCGTCGACCACCGCGTCGAGCAGCGCGTACGCCAGGTAATCGGCGCCCCGCTCCCGGATCGAGCCCCGGCCGGTGCGGATTCGCTCCCGCACGGCCTCCATGACGTCCCAGTCGGCCTCTTCCTGCACCGTCAGGACGAAGCTCTTGCCGACCAGGATGGCCAGCTGCTCGGTGCGCAGCACGCAGCGCTCGTTGACCTGCACCATCCGCGCGATGATGAGGACGTGCTCGCCGCCGTAGACGTCCGCCTTCGGCCGCTGGGGCACGTTGACCATGTCCTCCAGCGCGAGCGGGTGGACACGGAAGATCTCGCCCAGCCGCTCGAAGGTCCCCTTGTGCCCGAGCCCCCGGACATCGACCCACGTGATGGAGGGCCGGTCGTCCGTGAGGTAGGGGATGCACTCGTCGACGCGCTGAATCTCCTTCTCGGACACGACCTCGGCGTCGTAGTCGATGACGAAGATCTTCGGCCGCTGCGTTTCCTCGATGACGAGCGTCCCGGGCGGCGACGCCGGCGGCGGCTCGTGCACGAGCCGGGCGCGCCTGGGCCGCAGCGTCGTCCGGTCGAGGTCGGCCCTCTCCTGGACCCAGGAGGCGCGCGGCTGCGGCGCGCTGCTGCGCCGCGATTCGGGGGGTAGCGTGGAGCTCGTCACGGGGGCGTGATGGTAGACCAAGATCCCGCGGCATCGAGCGCGGGATGACGCGCGGAAGCGAGCGCGCTCTCGCGCTCGCTCCGCGGCGCCGGGTGGCGTATGCTGATGGGGCCGCGGAGGGGAGTTGCTGGTCGGGCCGCGGCGGGGAACGGGCGCTCGCAGGGCCGCCTCTTCCTCCCTGTCCCTGCTGGCCGGGGCAGCGCGCGACGCGCGCCGGCCTGCGCCTCGCGCCGCAGCGCGCCCTGCCCTTCCGGATGCCCATGGGAACGACCCTCGACATCGCGATCGGCCTCGTCAGCGTCTTCTTCCTGCTCAGCGTCCTCTGCTCGGCCATCCACGAGGCGCTCGCCGGCGTGCTCCGGCTGCGCGCGCTCAACCTGGCGCAGAGCATCGAGATCATGCTGGCCGATAGCGAGCTCGACGCGCACGTGAAGCGGTCGCCCGGCGCCGCCGACACCGCCGCCCCCAGGAGCCCCCCGCTGGAGCACGTCATGAAGCGCGTGGCGCGGGTCGCTGTCGTGTTCGTGCGCACCCGGGTGATGCCGGGACCGCACCCGAGCCCGCTCGCGGAGAGGCTCCGCGAGCACCCGCTGATCAAGGATCTCAAGTACGGCTGGGTAGGGCCGTCCTACATCCCGTCGCACGCGTTCGTGGCCGCGCTCATCGACACCCTGCGGCAGGTCCCCTGGCCCGACAGCGCCGCGGCGCCGCCCTCGCAGGCCGGCGCCGCCGCCGCGCCTTCGCCGAGCGGCGCCGGCGCCACGCCTTCGCCGACGAGCGACGCCGCTTCCGCGCCTTCGCAGCAGGCGAGCGACGGCGTCCCGCCGCCGCAGGCGAGCGCCTCCGCGCCTCTGCCGGGCGAGATCGCGGCGGCGCCGAGCCGCGACGAGGACCCGCTCGACGAGCTGAAGCACATCCTCCGGAGCATGCCGCCGAAGAGCGATCTCCGGCGCGCCCTCACAACGATCGTCGACTCCACGGTCAAGGACATGCGCGAGGCCAACATCCGGCTGGAGCGCTGGTTCAATGACGCCATGGACCGGGCCGCCGGCCGGTACAAGCGCCGCGCGCAGCTGATCATCAGCGCGACGGCGCTCGTCCTGTGCGTCGGGTTCAACGCCGACAGCATCCGCCTCGCGGGCGCGCTCTCGCGCGACGCGGTGGTGCGCGCCCGGCTGATCGCGGCGGCGCAGGAGATAGCGAAGTCGCCGCCCCGCGCCGCGCCCCAGGCCGGCGGCGTCGACCAGAACGAGGACATCATGTCCGCGATCGCCGAGGCCAGCGGCGCTCGCTCCCGGCTCACCGGGCTCGACGTCGAGATCACCTGGGGCGTGAAGGCCCCCGAGCACACGAGCGTTCCGAAGCTCTGGAACGCGATCGCGGCGATCCTCGGCCAGGGCATCGTCGGCTGGATCCGCGGGGTGCTCGACAGGCTCCTGACCCCCGGCATCCTCATCACCGCGGCCGCTGCCTCCCTCGGCGCGCCGTTCTGGTTCGATCTGCTCAACAAGCTCGTGAACCTCAGGACCGTCGGCAAGAGCCCCGAGCCTTACGAGCCCCCCAAGGGCGCCGGACCGGACAGCAGCGTGACCCGGTGACCCTGCGCGACGCTCGAGGGGACGACACGCCCGGTCGTCCTACCACGACGCTGGGTACTCATCGTGGGTCGGAAGCCCTCCGCTGGCGCACCCCCACGGCGCTCTGGATGCCCAGAAGATGTGATCCGTCGGCGAGATGGGCGGCGCCGTATCCAGCGACCCCGCCGGGACGACCATGATCTTGCCGCCCCGCCTCAGGCGCGGGACGGGACACCCGCAATGGCTGCAAAACCACTTCCCGAAGCTCTTCGCCGTGGGCAGCTCATAGCGTGTGATGGCCTCTTCCCCTGACAGCCATCGGAGCTGGCCGGGATCGACGGCCAGATTCGTGCCGTGGCCCGCGCCCGTGCTTTTGCGACAGCGCGAGCAATGGCAATGGGCCATCAACTGGAACGGCGGGTCGACCTCGAATGTCACCGCCCCGCAAAGGCAACCCCCGTGAATGCTGGACTCGCTCATCTGCTCTCTCCAGGCGCCTGACGCCGCGATTGAATGGGACGCTCAGCCTATCCGATCTGGCGGGCGAGGATCGAGCTCGGTTCGCCCGGCGCGCCCGGAACACGACGCCGTGGCCGCCCCGACACGCGCCACGGCCGATCCTTGGGCCAGCAGAGGCATTTCGCCCGTGCCTCCGAGCTGGTACGCAGGCTGCTAGATCCAGGGGACCGGACCATGAAGAGACTGAGCGCTTGCTTTCTGCTGGGGATTCTCGTTGGCTGTCAGAAATCCGAGGAGGCCGGCCTGCCGGCGGCGAGCTCGGGACCGAGCGCCGGATCGAGCGCGCCGGCGGCGGCCGCCGCGGAGACAGCGTCGCCGGCCGCTGCGGAAGCAGCCTCGTCGGCCGCCGCGCCCGCGGCTGCGGCGCCCACCGAGCCGGCTCCGCCGTCGGCTGCGCCGGCGCCTTCTGGTGCGCCGGCGTCCTTCAAGGACGGCCGGAGCGAGCCGATCGCAGCGGCCGTCGGCCTCGGCTGCGAAGCGAAGAGCCTCGACGGCTGGCTCGAGCTGCTTTGCCGGAAGAAGAACGGGACCGGAGGGCACCCGGTTCGCGCGGTGCTCCACGATCCGAGCGCGGAGGCTGCAGCCGAAAAGCCGAGCGAGCCCGCGGCGGCCGCCGACGCCGGCGAGGATCCCGACGCGGGCCCGTCGAACGAGGTCCTCGCCGACGAGCGCGGCGAGCTCCGGCTCGTCGCGCCGTTCCGGGCCGAAGCCAAGCAGAGCGTCACGCTGGAGTGGACCGACACGCGCTACGAGCTCCAGATCGACGGGACGACCGCGAAGCTCGACTGGGCCGGCTCCGTGGTGTCGCACCGGCGCGCTTGCCAGGAGCTCCTCGATCAGAACCGAGCGCGCATCTCCGACGCGCAGAAGCTCGAAGGGCCCGAGAAGGTCTCGACGGCCGAGGCGACGCGCCTGCCGAAATTCGGGGTCTGCCAGCCGGCGGGGCTCGGCTCCTGGGCGCTGTCGCTGACGCGATTCGCGGGCGCCGGCGAGGGCGCGGCGCGGGCGCTCGCCTTCGACATCGAGGTTGTGCGGATCGACCTCGAAGGCAAGCGCTCCGCGGCGCCGCTGGGAACGATCGAGGTCGCGCCCGGTGGACTCGCGATCTCCGCGTTGAACGTGTATGACTTCGACGACGACGGCAACGACGAGCTCATCGTCCCCTACGAGCTCAACGCGCTTGCCGCGGGCGCGAAGCCGGCGGCGCCGAGCCCGGTCTGGACGTTCTCGAACGGAGCGGTGTCCGCCTATGCGAAGGCCCCGAGCGTCTCCGGCGGCCTCGGCATCGAGCACCTCGATCACGACATGCGGCCCGACATCGGGAGCTACGGTCCCTTCGTCGCGTGGCTCGGCGCGGACTGCGGCGTGAAGAGCTGCCCGTCGCGTGTGACCGGGCCGAAGTTCTATTTCCACTCGGTGCAGGACGGCTCGTTTTCAGCGACCGACGCCAGCGCGACCGCGGCGCTCGGCCGCGCGTGCGGCAAGAAGCCCGCGGCGATCGTCGTGACGGCCGGCAGCGGCGTGAACGTCGCTCAGACGGCGAAGAACCTCGTCTGCGCGCGCGCGCTGGGAGCCACGCGGGAGGCGATCGAGGGCGAGCTCGCGGCCAAGCGCGCGGACCTCTGCAGCGGCGCGGCGACCTGCGCGCTGTCGAGCACCTTCGAGGCCTGGCTCGACGCGGCGCTCCCGGCTGAGCTGGGGAGCGCCGTGAAGCCGTGAAGGATGCAGGTCTTTCGAGGCCGCGGCGCACGGCGACCCGGGCCGTCATCCGCCGTCCTTCTCCGTGAAGCCGAGCACGTGCATGCCGAACGAGGTCGCGAGGAGGATCGCCGCCTCGAGCGGGATGCGGGCGCCCTTCACGTTGTTCTTCGCCGGATCGATGAACAGATCCTGGGCTCGAGGGAACTGCGCGTTTCGAAGGTCGCAGTTTTCGAAGCGCGTCCCCGCGAAGCGGCACTCCTCGAACACGGCCCCGGCGAGGTCTGTCGCGGCGAACACCGATTCGGTGATCGCGCACCGCTCGAAGCGCGTTTTGCGCAGCGCGAGCGAATCCATGATAACATAACGCAAGTCGCAATCCTCGAACGACACGTCGGGGAATTTCGCGATGTTCGTCCAGTCGACGCCCATCAGCTTGCAGGAGTTGAACGCGACGCCGCGGAGCGAGAGCATGGTGAGGTCGGCCTTGGTCAGATCGCAGCTCTCGAAGACACAGTTCTCGAGCCGAACGCGCGTCCAGCGGCTCTCGCCGAGCTTCGAACGCCGGAACACACAGCCGCAGAAATCTCGGCCGCTCAGGTCCGCTCGTTCCAGGGTGAGCCCATCGAACGTCTCACCGTCAAAGGAGTCCTTCCCTTCGAACGGATTTAGCTTTGCTGGAGAGATTTCTCCACCGCCGCCAGCGCCGGGCTTGGGCTTATCTCCGCTGATCGATCGTCCTCGTCCGGCCATTCCCTGCTCCAGTCCACCAAACGATTTCAGACATGGTGTCATCGTTTGATGGTGGGCGTCAAGGCGCGCACCCGGCGCGTGACTCGGTCGCATGGTGGTTGAACAGCGGTGACCGCCGAGCGCGTCGCCTGTGGACACGCGCGCGCTCGGCGGGGCCCCGGCGCGGCTCAGGAGAAGCCGTCGATGGCCGCGTTCAGCGTGGCGCTGGGCCGCATCGCGGCGAACGTCTTCTGATCGTCGAAATGGTAGTAGCCGCCGAGGTCGACGGGCTTGCCCTGCGCGCCGATCAGCTCGCCGTCGATCTTGGACTCGTTGTCCGTCAGGGTCTGGGCGAGCTTGCCGAACTTCGCCGCCAGCTCCTTGTCCTCGGTCTGCTTGGCGAGGGACTGCGCCCAGTAGAGCGCGAGGTAGAAGTGGCTGCCGCGGTTGTCGATCTCGCCGACCTTGCGCGCCGGGCTCTTGTTGTTCTCGAGGAACAGGCCGATCGCCGTGTCCAGCGCCTTGGCGAGCACCTTGGCCTTGGCGTTGTCGGTCTTGTTGGCGAGGTCCTCGATCGAGACCTGCAGCGCAAGGAACTCACCGAGCGAGTCCCAGCGCAGGTAGTTCTCTTTCTGCAGCTGCTGGACGTGCTTCGGCGCCGAGCCGCCGGCGCCGGTCTCGTACAGACCACCACCGGCCAGCAGCGGCACGATGGAGAGCATCTTGGCGCTGGTGCCCAGCTCCAGGATCGGGAACAGGTCCGTCAGGTAGTCGCGCAGCACGTTGCCGGTGACGCTGATGGTGTCCTTGCCCTCCTTCATGCGGGCGAGCGTGAACTTGATCGCTTCCACCGGGCTCTTGATCGGGAGCTCCAGGCCCTTGGTGTCGTGCTCGGGCAGGTAAGCCTTGACCTTGGCGATCAGGTTCTTGTCGTGGGCGCGGTTCTCGTCGAGCCAGAACACCGCCGGGGCGCCGGTGGCGCGCGCGCGGGAGACGGCCAGCTTGACCCAATCCTTGATGGCGATGTCCTTCGTCTGGCAAGCGCGGAAGACGTCGCCGGCCTCGACCTTCTGCTCCAGCAGGGCGTTGCCGGCGGCGTCGACGACGCGCACCGTGCCGCTCTCGGCGATCTTGAAGGTCTTGTCGTGTGAGCCGTACTCCTCCGCGGCCTGCGCCATGAGCCCCACGTTCGGCGAGGTGCCCATCGTGCGCGGATCGAACGCCCCGTGCTGCTTGTGGAACTCGATCGTCGCCTGGTAGATGCCGGCGTAGGAGCGATCGGGGATCGTGAACTTGGCGTCGTAGAGCTTGCCATCCGTGCCGTACATCTTGCCGCTGGAGCGGATGGCCGCCGGCATCGAGGCGTCGATGATCACGTCCGAGGGCACGTGCAGGTTGGTGATGCCGCGGTCGGAGTCGACCATGGCGAGCGTCGGGCGCTGCTCGTAGAGGGCCTTGATGTCCGCCTCGATCGCCGCCTTCTCGTCTGCCGGCAAGCTCTGGATCTTCGTGTACAGGTCGCCGATGCCGTTGTTCGGGTCGAAGCCGACCTTGGCGAGCGCGGCCGCGTGCTTCTCGAGCGCCTCGGCATAAAACACGCTGACGGCGTGCCCGAAGAGGATCGGGTCGCTGACCTTCATCATCGTGGCCTTGAGGTGCAGGGAGAACAGCACTCCCTGCTTCTTCGCGTCCGCCACCTGCTCGGCGTAGAACGCGCGCAGGGCCTTGGCGCTCATCACGCTGGCGTCGACGACCTCGCCCGCCTGCACCTTGACGCTCGCCTTGAGCACGGTCGTCTTGCCGCCGGCGACGAGCTCGATCTTCAGCTCCTGCGCCTTGTCCACCACGACCGACTTCTCGCTGCCGTAGAAGTCGCCGCTCGACATGTGCGCGACGTGGCTCTTCGACTCACGGCTCCACGCGCCCATCGAGTGCGGGTGCTTCTTGGCGTAGTCCTTGACGGCCGGCGAGGCGCGGCGATCGCTGTTGCCCTCGCGCAGGACGGGGTTCACGGCGCTGCCGAGCACCTTGGCGTAACGCGCCTTGATCGCCTTCTCCTCCTCGGTCTTCGGCTCGGAGGGATAGTCCGGCACGGCGTAGCCCTGCTGCTGCAGCTCCTTGATGGCGGCCACGAGCTGCGGAATGGAGGCGCTGATGTTGGGTAGCTTGATGATGTTGGCGTCTGGCGTCTTCGCCAGCTCGCCGAGCTCCGCCAGGTGGTCGCCTAGCTTCTGGTTGTCCGTCAGGCGCTCGGGGAAGTTGGCGAGGATGCGGCCCGCCAGGGAGATGTCGCGCGTCTCGACCCGGACCCCGGCGGCCTTCGTGAACGCCTCGACGATCGGGAGGAGCGAATAGGTGGCCAAGGCCGGCGCCTCGTCCGTCTTCGTGTAGATGATGGTAGAATTTTTCGTTTCCACTGTTTTCTCGAGGGTTGAACGGGTCGGGATTATCGGGAAGGTTTCGCCGGACGCCAAGGGCCCGTCGCACCGGCAGAATGCCCGGCATCGAAATTTGCGCAAGCCGCCCCTGGCTCCGGGCCGAGTCGCCGCCGACCAGCCCCCGGATGCACGAGCGGCGGGCCGCGGCAACGCGGAACGGGCCCCAGCGGTGCGCGGCCGCGGGAGAGGGAGCCAGACCCCGGCACCGGCACGCTCTCGGCTATGCCGCAGCGCGCAAATACAAGAAGCCGAAGCGCCAAGCTCTCCGCGCGGGAATACGCTTCTCCCGCGAGCGGGTACCGAGTGTCACCACGAACGGTGACAGTCGCGCGGCATCAGGCCAGCGCTCGCCGACGATCTCGTCATTTCGCTTCTTTCGATGAGCCGAAGCTACACCCTGCGGAGCCGATGAACGTCCGTAGGCCCGCGCTCGGCCTCGACTCACCTCGCCTCGCCATGGATTCGCCCGGCCAACGTCGCCACGTGCGCCACCAGATCCGGCGGCTTCACCGGCTTGGCCAGGTGCATCTGGTATCCGGCCTTGAGCGCCCGCGCGCGATCCTCGGCGCGCGCAAACGCGGTCAACGCCAGCGCCGGCACGCTCCCCCCACGCTCCTCCGGCAACTGCCGTACCTTCTGGATCAGCTCATACCCGCCCTCGTGCGGCATGCCGATGTCGCTCACCAGGACCATCGGCTGGTCTCGCTCCAGCTCCGCCAGGGCCTCGACGACCGAGCCCGCCGTCCGCACCTCCGCCTGGCACTCCGCCAGTATCCGCAGGAGCAGCTCTCGCGTGTCCGGCTCGTCATCCACCACCAGCACCCGCACCCCCTTCAAATTCAAGAGCTCCCCGCCACGAGGCCATGATGGCCGGCGCTGCGGCGCCGAGGGCGGCTCTCCTCCGGCCAGCGCCGCCACGTGCTTCACCTCCAGCGGCAGCTTCACCGTGAAGCTCGCCCCCTGGTCCTTCCCTGCGCTGGCCGCCTCCACCGTCCCCCCGTGCAGCTCCACCAGGTGCTGCACGATCGAGAGACCCAGACCCAGCCCGCCGTACTCGCGCGTGGTCGAGGCGTCTGCTTGCCGGAATTGCTCGAAGACGTACGGCAAAAACTCCGGTGCGATGCCGATCCCCGTGTCGCTCACCGCGAGGCGCGCGTACGACCCCTCGCGGCGCAGCGACACCCTCACCTGCCCGCCCTGCCGCGTGAACTTCATCGCGTTGCTGAGCAGGTTCCACACGATCTGCTGGAGGCGATTCGGGTCCCCGATGACGTGTTCTCCTGGCGACTCGACGCTGAGCTCCAGGCGGATCCCCTTCGCCTTCGCCGCCGGCTCGGTCGACTCCAGCAGCGTTTCGAGCATCTCGGTCAGATCGACCGCCTCCACGTCGAGGCTCAGCCGCCCGCCGATGATGCGCGACATGTCCAGCAGATCGTCGATGAGCTTGGATTGCGCCCGCGCGTTCCGCTCGATCGTCCCGAGCGCCCGGCCCAGGATCTCGTCCGATGGGCCGCGCATACGGAGCAGCTGCGACCAGCCGAGGATCGCGGTGAGCGGCGTCCGCAGCTCGTGGCTCAGCAGCGCCAGGAACTCATCTTTCAGCCGCCCGGTGCGCTCGAGCTCCGCCCGCGCCGCCTGCTCGCGGGAGAGGAGCATCTCCCGCTCCGCCTCGGTCCGCTTTCGATCGCTGATGTCCGTGGAGATCCCGCAGACCGCGTACGACCGGCCCGACTCGTCGAAGAGCGGACACTTGATCGCGATGTACGTGTGGAGCCCATCGTCCTGCGGCACGATCTCTTCCATCTCCAGCGGCCCCCCGGCCGCCACCACCTGCCGATCGAAAGCGCGAAGCGCCTCGGCGCACTCCGCGGGGAACAGATCATAGTCGGTCTTGCCGGCGATCGACCGCGCGGTCACATGAAACAACTCTTCGTAGCGGCGGTTGATCATCAGATAGCGTCCTTCGAGGTCCTTGACGTAGATGACCGCCGTGGAGTTGTCGAAGATGGCCTGAAGCAGGTGCTGGCTCTCGCGCAAAGCAACCTCCGCGCGCCGCCGCTCGGCGTTCTCCGCCTCGAGGGCGGCGTTCGAGCTCGCCAGCTCGGCCGTGCGCTCTCGCACCCGCTGCTCCAGCTCCTGGTGGGCGCGCACGAGCTGCGCGTTCTTCGCTTCGAGCTCCTTCTGCGCCTCGCGCAAGCTCAGGTGCGTCCTGATCCGCGCGAGCACCTCTTCAATCTCGAACGGCTTGGTGATGTAGTCGACGCCCCCCGCCTCGAACCCCACGAGCTTGTCCGCCACTTCTCCGAGGCAGGTCATGAAGATCACCGGGATGTCTCGGGTGCCCTCGGCCGCCTTCAGGCGCCGGCAGGTCTCGAACCCGTCGATCCCGGGCATCACCACGTCCAGCAGGATCAGGTCGGGTCTCATGAGGCTGGCCCGCTTCAGGGCCGCCTCCGCGTCCTCGGCGGCGAGCGCCTGATGACCTGCGGATTCCAGATGATCCACGAGCAGGGCCAGGTTGGCGGGCATGTCATCCACGACGAGGATCGTGCCCTCACGAGCACCGGGCGCGGAGGCTCTGCTCATGACAGTTGACCGTCGGCCACCGCCGCGCCGACCGCGGCATGCTCCTCGACGAACTCCTGCAGCTTCCGCATTTGGTACGTCCGCGCCAGCGTCTGGAGCTGCTCGAGCCAGGGGCCGAGCCGCGGCTCGCTTTGCTGCATCCGCTCCGCCTCCGCCAGCACCTTCCGGATACGGCCCGACGCCACCAGTTGCGATAGCAGCGATAGCTGTTCGGCCGAGGGCGGCACCAGCGCGCTATCCCCCTTCACCGCCGCGGGGACCGTGGCGTTCACCGGTTCGTGCGTCCATTCCACGCGCAGGAAACGCGCGATCTTCTCGAAGAGCAGGTTGGCATGCACCGGCTTCGGCAAGAAGTCGTCCCAGCCGGCGTGGGCCCCCTTCGGCTGTTCGGCGGCGTTGACGTTCGCCGACGAGGCCAGGATCACCACCCCGTCGAGCTCGGGCATCTGCCGCAGGCGGCGCGTGGTCTCATAGCCGTCCAGGCCTGGCATGGCCAGGTCCATCAGGATCAGCGCCGGCCTGTGCTCCAGGGCCAGCCGCAGCGCGGATTCGCCGCCGTCGGCCTCGACGAGGTCGAAGCCTATGGGCACCAGCAGATCGCAGAACAGAGCGCGGTTGCCGGGGTTGTCGTCCACGACGAGGATCTTGCGGCGCTCGCCGCGATAACCGGTGATCGTGGCCCACGCCAGGGCCTCGTCGGCGGCCGCGGAAGAGAGCGCCTCGGCGAGCGTGAGCGTCACGGTGAACGCGCTGCCTTTGCCGAGCTCGCTCTCGACATCAATGGTCCCGCCCATATGCTCGATGATCCTCTTGCTGATGGCGAGGCCGAGCCCGGTGCCCTCGCTCTTCACCCTCTGGTCTCCCACCTGCTCGAAGGGCTCGAAGATGCGCGCGAGGTGCTCCGGGGCGATGCCCGTGCCCGTGTCCTCGATCCGGAAGCGCACGTCGCGCTGCCCATCTCCGCCCTCGCCCAGGGCGTCGACGAGCAGGGTGACCGCGCCGCGCTCCGTGAATTTGATGGCGTTGCCGAGCAGGTTCAGGAGCACCTGCGTCAAGCGCTTCTCGTCGGCGTACACGGCGGCGAGCGCCGGGCCCCGCACCTCGTGGGTGAACGCGGTGCCCCTCTGTTCGGCGCGCACGCTGCAGAGGTCCACCACGTTGTGCACGAAGGAGGGGAAGTCAAACCTCCGGGGGACGAGCTCCATCTTGCCGGCCTCGATCTTCGCGAGATCCAGGAGGTCGTTGAGCAACGCCAGGAGGTGCTCGCCCGATTTCTTCACGATCTGCACCCCTTCGCGGCTCTTCGGCGAGAGCTCGGGCGCTCGCATGAGGAACTGAGCGTAACCCAGGATGCCATTGAGGGGCGTGCGCAGCTCATGGCTCATGCTCGAGAGGAAATCGCTCTTCGCTCGATTGGCGCGGTCGGCCGCCTCCTTGGCGATCCGCAGCTGCGCCGTCCGCTCCTGGATCTTGACCTCCTGGTCCCGGTACAGCACCGCGTTCTCGACGGCGATCGCCGCCTGCGAGGCGAGCACCGACAGGAGCTCCACGCGCGCGGGAGGGAACGCCGACGGCACGTCGCGGTGCTCCAGGTACAGCACGCCCACCACGTGGCCCCGATGCGTCAAGGGCAGCGCCAGCAGCGAGAGCACCGCGTGCAACGCCAGGTACGGGTCGCCGGCGAAGCGCGCGTCGGACCTCGCGTCGCCTGTCACCACCGGCTCGCCCGTGCGGGCCGCGTATTGCACCACCGCGACGGGCACGTCGTGGCTCTGCCCGAGGGGCTCCGACAGCCCTGCCTCGATGCGGGTCCCCTCCACCCAGAGCCGAGCGACGACCGAGAGCGCGTCCCCTTCGCTGAGCACCAGGGCGCCGCGCTGCGCCCCCGCGTTCTCCAGCGTGAGCTCCATCAGCCGGCCCACCACGCGCCCCGGGTCGAGCTCGCCCGAGAGGGCCTGCGCCGCGCGCACCGCGGTCTTCACGTCGAAATGCGCGCCTGTCGACCTGCCCGTGGTCGTGGTGGTCGCCATCACGGTCGTACGCTCCGAGGCCGACTCGTGCAGGGACGCCTTCAGCAAGGCGGGATACCTCGCGTTCAGATGGGCGACAACCGCGTCAGCACCCCAGCGCGCGTAGGCGTCGCGCGCCTCGCGCAGGTACATCGCCCCGACGTGGGTCTTGCCCGCCTCCAGCCGAAACTCGGCGGAGAGCTGGGCTGCCAGGGCCTCGATGTGCAGGAAGCGGTGCTCGCGGGCCAGCTCGATGGCCTCGTCGTACCTGGCCGCCGCCTCATCGGGCTTGCTGAGGACGCGGGCGTATTCGGCCTCGGCGAGGCGCAGCTTGTGGAGGAAATTGGCCTCGCAGCCTTCGGTGAAGTAGCGCAATCGCGCGAGGCTGTGCTCGATGTGCTGCCGCAGCCGCGCCCGCTCCTCGTCCGTGACGGCGACGGGCCAGCGCTTCGCTGCTGCGAGCGCGAGGAAGAGCGCGATGTCCGTCACCATCGGGATCCCGAGGAGGTCTGCCTGGAATTGCTCCGCCTCCCGCATCCTCGACAGCGCCCGCTCCCACTTGCCAACAGCGCAGAACAGATATCCTTCCAGCGTACGAGCGAACCCTCCGGTGTACCTGTCCCCGTCGGCCAGGAGGGAGCGCGAACCTCGTGGCAATGGCTCCTCCTCCAGGAGGCGCTCGGCGCCGTCAGGAGACATCAAGACCTCGCAGAAGGACGCGACCAGCTCGAAGTGGTGTCGCCCGACGGCGTCCCCTGCGCGCTGCACCAGCTCCCAGCGCGCCTTGTGCTGCGCGTCGACCTGGCCGAGCGGCAGGCCGCGCCACAGCCGGTAGTAGAGCAAGTCGCACAGGAGCCCCCAGCTCGTGCCTTGAAACGACCCGATCTTCAGGCCGGCAGCGATGGCTTGCTCGTAAACGGGGGACGCTTCATCGATGGGCCTCGAGTGGCCCAGGTAGATCCCCTTGAGCGCGAGGCACTCGGGGAGCATCGCGGAGCCGACGCGCTCTGCGGCGCGCACCCCGGGCGTGAGCCAGCGCATGGTACGGCGATACATGCCCGTCGCCACCGACCACGCGTTGGCGAAGCTGCAGATCATGAGGGTGGCAGCAGGCGTGAGCGCGTCCCGCCGTATCGCCTCGGACACGATGCGGGCGATGACGAGCGTATACAGCATCGGCCGGCCGCCGTAGA
The DNA here is from genome assembly GCF_028368935.1 of Sorangium aterium. Lineage (NCBI taxonomy): Bacteria > Pseudomonadati > Myxococcota > Polyangiales > Polyangiaceae > Sorangium > Sorangium atrum. The sequence continues at coordinate 3,925,990 of NZ_JAQNDK010000001.1, forward strand.
TCGCGCAGAGCTGCGCCTGCGTCATCAGGGCATCGATGAGCCGGTGCTCCAGCGACGGATCGACCTGCATTCGATCGAACCCGTCCGGGTCACGGTCCAGCCATTGATCCAGCTCGGTGGACTCTTGCAGGAGCGCGACCTGACACGCCTCATCCGTGTCGGGGAACGTGATGCCCTGCTTCGCGAGGGCGGCCATCCCGAGCCCGATTCCGCGCGCGTACTGGCCCGTGGCGACACAGCAGCGCGTGCGGATCTCCTGCGCCGACAGCCAGGCGACCTCCGGCAGAGGCCTGTCCAGCAAGGCGAGCGCCCGCGCCTCGACGTCGTCGAACTCCCGCAGCAGATAGGCGGCCTCCAGGCGCTCCAGCCCGATCTCCGCCGACAGCGCGCGCTCCCGCTCCCAGGCGCGTCCGCCGAGGAGCGCCTGCGCGCTGTCCAGCAAGTTGGCCATCAATCGGTAGGAGCTCGCCGCCTTCGCGCAGCGAGCGGCCTCCAGGTTCAGCCGCGCGAGCTCCTTGCGCTCCTCCACGGACTCGAGCCGCGCCGAGCCCAGGTTCAGGTGCCGCACGAGCTCCAGGAATTGCTGGACCGTGCCCCCTTCGGCGAGATGACGCGCCTGGAGCCGCCGGCCGATCTCCAGGTGCGCGAGCACCCGCTGCTCCGGCGAGATCCGCTCGTAGCTCGCCTGCTGAACGCGGTCGTGCAGGAACCGGTACGCCGCGTCCATCGCCGCCGCGCCAATGACGCCGAGCGCCTGCGCGGGGCGGTAAGCCCCGTCGACCGGCACCACCAGCTCCGCATCCAGCGCCGGCCATAACGCCCCCGTGACCGGGGCGCGCTCCCACCCGCTGAGCCGCTCCAGATCCTGCAGGTGGAACGTGTGGCCTGCGCAGGCCGCGAGCCCCAGGAGCTGCTGCGTCGGCTCGGGCATCTCACGCACCTTGTCTGTCAGGAGCGCGACCACGTTATCGGTGACGCCCGCCCTCTCGAGCGACGATTGATCCCACCGCCACGCCCCGCTCTCCGGATCCCTCACCACCTGCTTCTGCCGGTGCAGCGAGAGCAGCAGCTGCTCCAGGAAAAAGGGGTTTCCGCGGGTCTTGCGCGAGAGCACGCGCGCCAGCGGCTCCACCCGCGCGGGCTCGCTCTCCAGCGTCCGCGAGCACCACTTTTGCACCTGCTCTCCCGACAGCGGGCCCACCGTCATCCGCGACACCTTGGCCTCGCTCTTCTCCACCGCCTCGACGAGCTTCCACAGCGGGTGCTCGGGCGGCGCCTCGTTGTCGCGGTACGCCGCGATCACCAGCAGCGATTTGCGCTCCACGTCCGTGAGCAGCGTCTGCAGGATGATCAGCGTGGCGCTGTCGGCCCACTGCATGTCGTCCAGGAACATCACGAGCGGCGGGTTCGGCGCCGTGACGGCTCGCACGAAATTCAGCCACGTCAGCTTCTGCCGGTTGAGCACCTGCTCGCCCTCGACCGGCGGCACGGGCGGCAGCTTGCCCATGACCAGGTCGAGCTCCGGCACCACGTCCGCGATGAGCCGCGCGTTGTCCCCGACCTCGCGCCGGATCCGCTCCTGCCAGGCCTCGAGCACCGCTTCCGAGCTGGAGAGCCATTGGCGCATCAGCGCCCCGAACGCTTGCGCCAGCGCCGCGTAAGGCGTCGACCGCGCGAGCTGATCGTGCTTGCCCGCGATCAGGAGCCCGCGCCCCGCCTGCGCGATATCCCTGTAGACCGTCCGGACCAGCGCCGTCTTGCCGATGCCCGAGGGGCCGCCGACGAGCAGGAGCTCCGTCATGCCCTGCGCGGCGCGCGCAAAGGACTCGCCCACCCGCTCGACATCGCGCTCCCGTCCCACGAGCACCTGTGGCAACCGGAGCTTGCGCGAGAAGTCTTTTCTTCCCAGGCCGAACGGCTCCACCGTGCCCCGCTCGTCCCATCGACGGAGGGCCTCCTCCAGATCCTCTGCCGCGCCGCGGGCCGTCTGGTAGCGCCGCTCGGGATCCTTGGCCAGGAGCTTCGCGACGATGGCTGCCACGGTCCTTGGCACCTCCGGGGCGACGGCGTCGAGCGGAGGCGGGTCCTTGGCCAGGTGCGCGTGCACCAGCGAGAGCGGATCGCGCTCCGTGAACGGCAGCCGCCCCGACATCACCTCGAAGAGCGTCACCCCCAGCGAGTACAGGTCCGTGCGCGTATCGAGCGCGCGCGCTGTGCGCCCCGTCTGCTCCGGGGAAATATAGACAAGCGTCCCCTCCAGCGCCTCGGGGATGCTCGCCTCGGTGGCCTCCTGGGACAACAGCGAGGCGATGCCGAAGTCGAGCAGCGTGACCCTCTCGCAGGCCTCGTCCACCAGCACGTTTTGCGGCTTGATGTCCTTGTGCATCACGCCAGCGGCGTGCACCCCCTCGAGCACCCGTGACAGGAGCCGGCCGAACCGCAGCGCGGCCCCGACCGGCACGCGCCCCTGCTTGGCGAGCAGGCGATCGAGCGAGCCGAGGCCAGGATCCTCCAGCACCAGCGCCGCCGCGCCGCCCCGCTGCTCCAGCGCCCGTGCGCGCGCCACCCCGGGCACCTGTGCGAGCTGCACGAGCACCTGGTGCTCGTGGATCAGCCGCCCCATCACACGCGGACTGGCCACCTCGGCCACGGGGATCTTGATTGCCACGCGCGCCCCCGAGGGGACATGGACCGCGCGCCATACCCGTGTCTCGTTGCCGTCGTAGATTACCTTTTCCAGCGTGTAATCCCGCAGCTCCATCGTTGCCCCCCTCGCATCCTTCAGGGGCGCCGCTGTCGGATCATCATCGTAGTGCCGAGCAGGACGGAATGCGACCGGCGATCCTCCCTCCGGGGAATTTTTCGGGCAGCCTCTGCTGGACGATAAGGCCGTGGTCGTCTCAGCGCTTGCCGGCGACCGAGCGTGTTCCTACGCGAGCTGTCCCCCCGCACCAGTCAGCTTGTCAGCCACCATAAGCGCCGAGCAAAACCGGACCGAGCCAGACGGCCGAGGGCATCGTTGTTCACCAAGCTCGTTCGGTCGCGCTCAGGCCACACGGCTACTCTCGCCGCACTCCTCTTTTTTTCGTCGTTCGCCTTGCGCGTGCGCTTCGCTCGTTGCCGGCGGGAGGCTCGGCGGTCGCCGCCGCGCGCCTGCGGAACTCGGCGACGAGCATGTCGACGAAAAGGCGGACGCGCGGCGAGAGGTGGCGCTTGCTGGGGTAGACGACGCGAAGATCCTTGCGGTTGATCGACCAGTCGGCGAGCACGCGGACGAGGCGCCCCCTGCGCACGTCCTCGGCGCAGAGAATGCTGGGTACGGGCGCGATCCCGACACCGGTGCGAACGGCCTCGTGCAGCATGGCAAACGAGTTCATCGAGAGCGTTCCGCGGACGTCGGCGCGGCGCACCTCGCGCCCGCGCTCGAACGTCCAGCGCGTCACGCGCGATTCGCCGTAGACGACGCACGTGTGTTCGTCGAGATCGGCAGGCGACTTCGGCCTGCCGCGCGCCTCGAGATACGATGGGGTCGCGCACAGCCACAGATCACCTCCCGTCAGCCGCTGCGCGATGAGGCTCGAGTCGTCGTCGGAAGCGAAGAGCATGATGGCCACGTCGAAGCCGTCTTCGATCGGGTTCACGGGACGGTCCGAGGCGACGATCTCGATCTCCACGGCCGGATGGCGTTGCGTGAACGCCGCTGCCACGCTGGCGAGGAACGATTGGCCGAACAGGAGCGGCGTCGCCACCCGCAACACGCCGCGTGGGGAGGACTCGAGGTCCTTCACCGCGGCGTTGGCCTCTTCCATCTCGGACAGGATGCGCGCGCAGCGCTCGTGATAAGCGGCGCCGGCGCTCGTCGGCCGCACCACGCGCGTCGTGCGCTCGAGGAGCCGCACGCCGAGCGACGCTTCGAGGCGGGCCACACGCTCGCTGACCGTCGATCGCGGCAGCCGCAGCGCTTTCGCCGCTGCGCTGAAGCTCCCGAGCTGCGCCACCTCCACGAACGTCGCCATCGCGTCGAAGTCGAACATTGTGCAGCCTGGTCGAACAGGCTATTCGCCGGTCGCTGCCTGGTCAAGCGCAGCGGGAGAACGTACCGTGGCTCTTGACATGGCCACGGCTGGCAGCGAAGGAATGGAGAACCCCATGATCCTCATCTGACCGTGGAGGTGTGCCGTTTCGCGGGCCAAAGGCGAGCACCTTCCTGGAGTTCGCGCGCGATTCGCGAGCCGAGCTCGGCTGACAGACGCTCTACTGGCGATTGCCATCCACGAGGTACAGCGATGCAAGACGAAACGCATGTCGAGGATTGGGGAGAGCTCTTCGTCACGCGCAAGTGCTGCGGCGCCGGCACGTGCCGGAACTACGCGCCGGAGCTCCTGGGCGAGGTGGCGCCGGCCAGCGACCTCCGGGAAGGCCGCCGCCTCTCGGTGCTGCCGGGCTCCTACGAGGACGGCGCCTTCACGGGTGTGCTGCGGCAGCCGCGGAGCAAGGAAGATCTGATGGCGGCGCGGACGGCGGCCGCGGCGTGCCCGTTCGGCGCCATCAAGCTCAAGCCGGGCGCGGCGCGGGCTCGTCGGGGCGATCTCGGGTCACCTTGGCGCGGTTTTCCACGGCCCATCGAGGATCATGTCTGGGTCATCGGACAGCCATCCATCAAGAACTTCGGCGCCGTGTCCTATTTCATCGAGCGCGACGGAGGCGGGGTGCTGATCGATCCCCCGAAGCCGAGCGAGGAGGTCTTCCGATGGCTCGCGGAGCACGGCGGCGTGCGATGGCTCTTTCTGACGCACCGGGACCACACGAACCACCACGCCGAGTTCGCCAGCCGCTTCCCGGGTTGCCGCCGCATCATCGGCGCCGCAGACGTGAACCTCCGTGAGACCAAGTACATGCCCTCGACCGGCGACGTGGAGATCAAGCTCGGGAACGAGCTCGGCCCGCTCTCGATCGAGGGGCAGTCGCTCTCGAGAGAGGCGGCCAGAGAGGCCGAGATCATGATATTGCCGCAGCCCGGGCACACGCCGGGCTCGCTGTGCCTCCTCTATCGAGGGCGCTTCCTGTTCACCGGGGATCACCTGAGCTACTCGCGCTTCCTGGGTCAGCTCGTGGCGCATCGATTGCAATGCTGGGAGGATTGGGAGCGCCAGGTCCGCTCGGTGCGGTATCTGCTCGCGGCGGCCGAGGCCGGCTGGCTGAGGTTCGCGTGGGTGTTGCCGGGTCACGGGGAATGGGCCCGCCTGCCGGGCGAGGGGAGAGCGGCCGAGACGGCCACCGAGCTCCGCCGCGTCATCACGTCGATGGAGCAGAAGCCAAAGGGGTATACGCCGCTGAGCCGCTGGATCCTGTACGTTCAGAGCCGGATGGCGCCCGAGAAGACGCTCGGCCGCGCGCTACGCGCGATCGGCGGCGGGAGCGACGCCTGGGTCTTGCCGCGCGGCGCGCGGAGCTCGCTCACCGATTTCGATCCCGACAAGACGCAGGTCGCCCTGCGCCGGCTCTATCTCCTCGGCGCCGCCGCGCTCCTGGCCGCCGCCGGGACCGCATGGCTCACCGCGCGCCGGGACATGAGCGCCCTTTCTGGTCGCTCCTAGGACGCTAATCCCACGGCTTCTCCCCGTCAGCGGTTGTCCGCGCGCGCGTCCAACTTCATCGAGCCGGCGATCTGCCTCGTTGTCACGTTGAACCGATTGAAGAGGTTGACCAGCCCGATGTGCAGGGTCAGCGCCGCGAGCGCCGGCTCGTCGTAATGCCGCGCGGCCTCCTCCCAGACGGCGTCGGGCACCGGATCCGCGCGGTCGCTGAGCCTCGTCGCGGCCTCGGCGAGCGCCAGCGCGGCGCGCTCCGCGTCGGTGAAATAGGGCGCCTCGCGCCACGCCGCCACGGCGAACATGCGCTCGTCGGTCTCGCCCGTCTTCTTCATCTCGCGCGCGCCTATGTCGACGCAGAAGCCGCACCCGTTGATCTGGCTCACCCGCAGGTGGACGAGCTCGAGCGTCCGCGCCGGCACGCCGCTCTTCTTCACCGCGCCGATCAGGGCGTAGATCGGCTGCATGACGTCGGGGATGACCATCGCGGGGTTCTTCATCCGTGCTTTCAGCATGTTCGTGCTCCTCCCGAGGGGCTCGGGTGTGCTCGCCAACCGTGACAGGACGCAGAACGTCCGTTCGCGTCGTCACATCGGCTAGGGTTCGTCCGTCACAGCCATGACGAAGCACGACGAGGGAGTGTGACCGATGGATGAAAATAGTTGGCTGGCGGAGCGGTTCGAGGCCCACCGGGCCCACCTGCAGGCCGTGGCGTACCGGATGCTCGGCTCCCTGAGCGAGGCGGAGGACGCCGTACAGGAGTCCTGGCTCCACCTGAGCCGCGCCGACACGAGCGGCGTCGAGAACCTGGGCGGGTGGCTGACGACGGTCGTGGCGCGGGTGTGCCTCGACATGCTGCGCTCGCGCAAGGCGCGGCGCGAGGACCCGATGGCCGCGCCCGACCCCGCCGTGGACCGCGAGGCCGGGACCGATCCCGAGCGCGAGGCGGTGCTGGCCGACTCCGTCGGCCTCGCGCTGCTCGTGGTGCTCGACACGCTGACCCCCGCCGAGCGGCTCGCGTTCGTGCTCCACGACCTGTTCGCGGTCCCCTTCGAGGAGATCGCCTCCATCGTGGGCCGCTCCCCGGCCGCGGCGAGGCAGCTCGCGAGCCGCGCCCGCCGCCGCGTGCAGGGCGCGCCCCCGTCTCCGGACGCCGACGTCGGCCGCCAGCGCGAGGTCGTCGACGCCTTCATCGCGGCCATGCGCGGCGGCGACTTCGACGCGCTCGTGGCGATCCTCGATCCGGACGTCGTGATCCACGCCGACGCCGCGGCCGAGCCCCCGGCCGGGGGCGAGGTCCGCGGCGCGCGCGCCTGGGCCAAGCAGGCGATCCCGGCCGCGCGCGGCGCCAGGTTCGCCCGCCCCGCCCTCGTGGACGGGACGGTGGGCATCGTCTTGGCCCCGCAGGGGCGGCTCTTCCGGGTGCTCCGCTTCACGCTGGCGCAGGGGAAGATCGCCCGGATCGACGTCGTGGGCGACCGCGAGCAGCTCCGCGATCTCGACGTGTTGGTCCTCGACGGCGGACCGCACCCGGAGATCTAGGCGTGGACCCGATCCCATCTCTCGCGGTGGTCATTCACCACCTCATCCGCTCAGTAAGGTGTTCCGTCCTTGTGCGTGTAGACGTACTTGCCGCCCACCTTGCGGACGGCGAGATCCTCGTCGGGATACTCGGCCCTGTCTTCGGGATCGCGGTTGCTGATCTCGAGGTAACGCGCTGGCGCGGCGCTGCGGTTGACGAAGTGATGCCCGTTGCGCGCGCCGGCCGGAAAACCCGCGCACTGACCCGCCGTGAGCACCTGCTCGCCGTCGTCCGTGCGCAGCACCACCTCGCCCTCCAGCACGAATACGAGCTCGTCCTCGTGAGAGTGGTAGTGCCGCAGCGCCGACTCCTTGCCCGGGAAGAGCGTGGTGAGGTTGACGCCGATCGTCGTCAGGCCGAGCGCGTCGCCGAGCGCGCGCTTCTCGCGCGGCGTGACGCGCGCGCGAAGCGACTCGGGGTACGTCGAGCCGGTGCGGGGCTCGAGATCGCTGGGGTTCAGGGCAGGGCGTTTGAGGGGCATGATCATCTCCGAGCAAAGCGGCTGCGCTCAGCGGCCGCGCTGTGTGGGCATGAGCGTGGAGGCGAGCGTCGCCGGGCTCAAGGGGATCGCGGGCGCTCACGACCAGCCCCGCACCCCGATCCTCTCCCGGAGGGAGAGGGAGGAGGCTATCGGGAGCGCCGTCACGCCGGCCAGGCGCGCGCGGCCAGCAGGGCGGCGCGGCGCTCGGGAACCTGGAGCAGGACGCGATCGCGGACGCGGGCGAGCACTTCGGCGGGCGCGGTCTCGGGGGAGCCGGCGTCGAACGGCGGCTGCGGATCGTATTCAATGCTGAGCTGGATGGAACGAGCGACGTCCGCGCCGGCGACCTCCGCCACGAGGGTGAGCGCGAAATCGATGCCAGCGGTGACGCCGCCGCCCGTGATCACATTGCCGTCGCGCACGACCCGCGCCGCTTCGGTCTGGATGCCGAGCTCGGCGAGCAGCGGCCGGAACGCCCAGTGGCAGGCGGCGCGTTTGCCATCGAGCAGGCCCGCGGCGGCGAGCAGCAACGAGCCCGTGCACACCGAGGTGACGTAACGCGCGGCGCGACCGAGGCGCTGGACATGCGCGACGAGCTCCCGATCACCGAGGGCCGCCGTCAGGCCGTAGCCCCCGGGCACGCAGATCGCGTCCGCTTCGGTGATGTCGGACAGGCGGGCGAGCCCGCTGAAGGTGAGGCCGCTGTCGGCGGACAGCGAGCCGCCCTCGCGGGAGGCCACCACGAGGCGCGCGCCGGGCAGGCGCTGCAACACCTCGAACGGGCCCGTGAAGTCGAGCTGCGTGAGCCGGGGATACAGGATGAAGACGATCGTGAACGGCCTTTCCATGGCGCGCCTCTCTGCCGGAGTTGACCGAACCATCCCACGATGGCAGCTTGGCAGAAAGGACAAACAGTCCTCCTTTCCTGCCAAGCCCATGCCCCACGCGCCTACGTGGCCGAGACCGGCGTCACCCCCGCCAAGGCCGTCGAGCGCCTCCGGGTGGAAGCGGCGCGCTCCCCCCGTCCCGCCTGCCCCGATCGGATCAGCACGCGCCCCCTCTGAATCGTCCCACCCCCGCTCCAACGGCGTCGTCAGGAGCCGCTGAGACGCTCCTTGGCGCGCGCTCTCACGAACATCGCTCCGTCGCGCGCAAGCCCCGACAGCACCTCGGCGGTGGCTTGCCGGTGGTCCGCGACGGCGTAGCGGACGTGCGCGTTTTCGTCGGCGGCGCGCCGCCTCAGGATGTCGAGCGGACAGTCGGCGCGCCATACGATGTGACGGCGCACGACGAAGTCCGGGTCGTGTTCGAGGTCGAGCAGCAAGGACAGTGGACATGTCTCGTTTCTGCCAACCTGCAAGCGCACATACGAATCGGCGTCACGCGCGAGCTGCGATAACACGCGCTCGGGCGTGCTCGGATTCTGCGCGACCGCGCCGCGAACGAAGACGCCGGCGGAGTCAGCCAGCTGGGCGAGTAGCTTCTCCGGTGTGAGCGGGTGCTTTGCGATCTCCTCATGGTTGTCGGGCAGGGCGCTCGCGTTGACGAGGATGTCCGGCGTCACGCCTGGATGCGTGAACACGACGCGACGCAACCATTCGCTCGGAGCAACGCACCATCGGCGTAGCCACGCTTCCGGACAATCGGGTCGCTTCGCGAGCTCGCGCTTCACCCTGTCGTCGTCGTCGTTCGCAAGGGCTGCGAACTGTTCGGCGCTCAGCGCGCGGCGCTGCGCCACGCGTCGACGAACATCCGCGCGCGGGTCGCGCAGCAAGCGCTGCAAGTGCGCGGCATCGAGCGCTTCGTGGGTCGCGAGCACGAGGCGCACGACGGGAGGCGGATTGTCTGTGATCTGGGCGTAAAACGCGGCGGGAAAGTCCGGGCGTCGCAGGAGCGCGAGCAAGACTGGTTCGTGCGAATCGGCGAGAAGCGCGGGCATCTCCGCGTCGTCCCACGGCAGCGACGCGGCGGCGGCGACGCGATAAGAAGGGGATCGGTGGCGCGCGAAGGCACGCAGTGTGTCGAGCGAGAGACCCATGCGCGTCTCGGCGACGAGCCGCACGGCTGCGTCGGCGTCGTGACGGAAGCGTTCGAGCCAGCCGCGCGGACATTCGCGATGCGAAGCGACGGCGCAGCGTGCCTGGCCTCCGAGCTCGGCAAACTCGGCGAGCACGGAAGCGGGCACCGCCTCGTTGCGCGCGATTCGCGCGAGATCTTCGCTGAAGTGATGCGGAATCGCCGCGGCGTGTTTTGCGATCGCGCGCACGTTGCCGTCGCCGTCGGTCCAGAGCAGGCGGCGGAGCGGCTCGTCACAGCCTGGATGGGCGGCGACAGCGCACCGGACGGCGCGCGTCGGGTCACGCGCGAGTCGAGCGAGGACCTCGCGTGGAGCACCCGTGCGGCGGGCGAGGGCGCGACGAACGCCGATGGCCTGGTCGGCGGCGAGCGAGAGGAGCGTCGCGAGCGGCGTGTGCGGGTGCAGCGCCGCCTTGACGCGCAGACCTTCGTCGGGGGAGCGCGCGAGCGTTTCCAGATCATCGGCGCTGAGCTCTGCAGTCCGTCGCTTCATTCACAGGGATATTTAGCAGACCCCCCGCGCCAGCACAGGTCCGTCCCGCAGGCCCTATCCCTTCGCGCCGCGCGGCCGCAGCCAACTCAGAATCTGGCCCCCGCCGCGACACGGACCGTCGCGAGCTTTCCCTGCTCCAGACCGAACCCGAGCGGCTCGTCCAGCGCCACGAGCAGCCCGGCCCGGAAGTACAGGCCCGACGTGGGTGGCTCCACCCCGACGAAGGGCTCGGCCGCGAGCTGCAGCTTGTCGGTCTGTGTGAGCGGGAACGCAGCCTGGAGCCGCGCGCCGACCCCGAACCCGCCCACGCTGCGCAGCTCCGCCTCGTTGCTCTGCTCGATGAAGAACTCCGTGTCCCCGCCGCCCGTGGGGATGGCGAACATCGCCACGAGATCGCTCCGCACATAGAGCGCCTCGATCGGGCGCAGCTCGATGCCGCCCCGGGCCCGCAGCGGGACGTGCTCCAGGAGCGCCCGCTGCGTGTCGAAGTACCCCCGCACGGCCAGCGCCGCCGCCGCGGCCGCCTTCGTGTCGTCGGACGGATCCTGCGTGATGGGGATGGAGGCCGAGAGCCCACCGACGAGCATCAGCATGGGGGAAATGTTCGCGGCGTAGTGAAGTCCTATCGAGGGATTGCCGAAGAAGAACCCCTCGAGCTCCGGCGCGACGGTCGCCGCGTCGCCCTCCGCCGCGTCGCCCTGCCCCGGGCCGGGCGCGCTCGCGTGGCTGCTCCCGTACGCAAACGGCAGCTCGGCGTCGAGGTGGAGCCCCGCGACGAGCTTGATCTGGGCGACCGCCGCGAAGGACGCCACGAAGGACTTCCCCTCCCACGCGCCGCTCGTCCCGTCGCCGCTCACGGCTTCCCAGTCGGGGAGGTTCGCCTCGATGGTGCTGGTGAGCACGTCCGCCTCCACGCCGAGGCGGAAGCCATAGGACTTCGCCCACTGCCCTTCCGTGACGGTCTCCTCGGCGAGCGCCGGCGGGGTGAACGAGAGCAGGAGCGAGAGGGCGGCGAAGGGCGAAGCAAGCTGGCGCATGCGGACAGGGTATCTATTTTTCCGGACCGAGGCCATCCAGCCGCCTCGTCGAGCGGACCTCGGGCCGCGCGCTCCGGGCGAGCGCTACAGGCAACCGCTGGGCACGCTGCCCCAGTGGCTCTTGGCGACGACGAACCCGTCCGGACCCGACGTCGAATGCGAGCCGCACAGGCCGTCGGCGTCGGAGATCACGGAGTCGATGCCGATGCCATACTCCCAGTATTTGACCTCGAGGCTCGAATCGTGGGTCGAGCCGCTTCGCTCCGGAATGGAGGGGACGAGAATGCCGCTCGAGTCGAAGAACTCGAAGCCCGCGATGGAAATCGAGAGCGACACGTTTCGTACCTGGCCGACGCAGGTCGTCCTGCACGTGGGATAGCCGACGGAGCTCTCTTTGGTGAAGCCCGATGGGCAGCCGGCCGAATAGTTGCAGTAGCCGTTGCACGTGACGGGCAGGGGCCCCGGTAGGTCGACGCACTCGTACTCCCCGGTGCCCTGGATCGTCTTGCGCTGGGTCTCGAACCCCCCTGACGTCACCGACGTTCGGCTGCCGAGCTCTCGATACACGTAGTAATCGTTCTTGAACGACTCTTCCTGCGTACAAAGGCCGCCGTTGCAGTGCGTCGCCGCGGCCATCACGATGGGCTCCTGGCCTTGCAGGAGAAAGCGCTCCCCCGCGATCTCGACCGTATGGCGTTCGCCCCCCAGCTCGCCTATCAATTGCGCCTTCGTCAGGGCGAGCTCGTCGGGCGAGCCGATCGACACGCCGGCCACCCTGGTGATCCGGCCGTCCTCGTCCCGTTCGACCGTCGTGGTGCCCATGTCGAGCTCTTCGGCCCGCCTGGCGACCCAGCCGAGGGCGTCGTGCTGGCTCGCGAAGCGCAGCCCGTCGGCAGCCGCGGCCCGCTCGAGCGGGGAGGCGTCCTCCGCTTCGGTCGCTTCGGTCGCTTCGGCGCTGCAGCCCATCATGAACGCCGCGGCGAGCAGAGATGCGGCGCGGTAGGTTCGGCGAGAATTGTTGGTGAGGTGCCGGTGCATTGTGTCGGTCATGGTGCGATCCTCTGTGGCCCTGAGTAATCACACTCCGTGCCACGTCTCGCTTCGCTTCGAGGGCCCATGACCTGGCCAGGTGCTTCGCGGACGCGATCCCGAGGAGCGCGAGCACGGGCTGGTCCTGCGCAAGTTGCGCAGGAACCTGCGCAACTTGGGCGGCGCTGCGCGCAAGGTCAGTAAGCGAGCGTGCAGGTGTTTCCGGCTCCGCACTCTTTGGAGGTGACCGCCGCGACGACCTGGGACGCCGGCATCGGCGTGTAGCGGTACGGGATCTCGAAGACGGTGCCCCTCGAGGCGTTCAAGTCGTCGCCCGTCCCCTGGTTGCCGATCCCCTTCCAGCCTCTTGGACTGCCCATGTCCGTCCAGATCGACCTGTTCTCATCGTAGACGCAGTTCTCGGCGATGAGCGCCATGTCCTTGCCCACGCCGTGGATCTGCCCGCCGCCGGTCTTGTGATAGTTGTTGAGCATGTGCACGTTGCCGTACCGCCCGCGAGGCTGGCGTGAATCGACGCGCTCGCCCCAGTGGCTGTTCATGTACGTGATGTGCAGCTTGCCCACGCTCGCGGGCTCGTCGTCGCTGCCGGCGATCAGGTTCGAGAATCTATGCTCCTTGGCGTACGTATAGTAGAACCGCGCCCAGGAGACGGTGACGTAATCGGCTCCCTGGGTGATGTCGCAGTTGCCGTCCTGGCCGTCGGAGATATCCAGATGGTCCAGCCAGACGTGGTGGGCGCCGTTCCCCGTGTAGACGGCGTCTGCGCCGCCCTTGCACTCGTCGTAGCTGGCGCAACGCGCGCCCCGCACGGCGAGGTTGCGGATGATGATGTTGTGCACGTCGGCGCCGCTCATCCGGATGTTGCCCGCGATGGTCACCCCGGGGCCGACGCCGATGATCGTCTTGTTGGCGCCTGGCGCGAGCGTCCCGCTGTAGTTCCCGGGCTTCACGAGGATGATCGCCGGGGTCGAGCCCTTCGCCGCGTTTTGGCGCTCACTCATCGAGGCCACCGTGATGGCCGACATCAGGTCCGTGCCGCCGCCGGTCGTGCCGCCGGCGACGCTCGCGAAGCCCGGAACCGGATCCGTGATGTGGAGGTCCCCGACCGGGGTCGACGCGCCGGTGCCCTCACCACCGGCGCCCGCTCCACCCGTGTCCGCTCCACCAGCGCCCGCTCCACCCGTGTCCGCTCCACCCGTGCCGGCCGCTTCCCCGGTGACGCCGCCCGTTGCGCCGGTGGTGGCTCCGGCGCCGCCTGTGCCGGCCGTGGTGGTACCGGAACCGCCGGTGGCCGTCGTGCCACCGCCGCTGGTCGCCCCGGCCGCGCCGGGGGGTCCTCCAGAGCCCGAGCCGGGGCCGGACGCGACCTCGGGATCCGTCGAGCTGCAAGCGATCAGCAAGCCGAGAATCGAGAAGGAGGCGAGTCGATACGAGTGGGTCATGGTTCCTCTGCGGGTGCTTGAAGCCAAGCTTCTTTCCCGCAGGTTGCGGGGCGCCCCCGCCGGCCGTCACAAATCGCCGGGACGCTCTCGAACCGCGATCCGCGTCGAATCCTTGAGAGCGCCGAACAAAATCGGACCGAGCCAGGCGGATGAGGCATCGGTATTCACCAAGCTCGTTCGGTCGCGCTCACGGCACGACGCCCTCCCCCACCATCGCTCACCGTCGTGGTCGTGGTCGTGGTCGTGGTCGTGGTCGTAGTCGTGGTCGTGGTCGTGGTCGTGGTCGTCGACGGCTCGTTCGCGAACGTAAACGTCTTCCGGGAAGTGGCATCTCTCCCTCCGCGATGTTGAGCGGAACGGAAAGCGGCGCTCGATGTGGCCAGTCAGGCGGAGGCGGCGACAAGCGCCGACCGAGGGTTCGGCAGAACGTTTACGTCCACGGTCGTGTCGTCGACGACCACGACCACGACCACGACCACGACCACGACCGCGTTGGTGACCGAGGGGGCGGGGGCTGGCATTGTGCCCTCCCGCGCGCCCCGACTCCCCTCACCGCTCGACGCGGTCGAGCCAGGCGCGCGCGTCCTTCTCCAGCAGCGGATCCCCGAGCCGCACCGACAGCTCCAGCAGATCCTCGAACTCCCGCCGCGCGAGCGCGTCATTGCGCGCGTTCTTCAGCAGCATCGCCGCCGCCCAGCGCCCCTGCAGCACGTCGTGCCAGTAGCCCTGCTCCTCCGCCCGCGAGATGAGCGCCTGCAGCCGCTCCCGCGCGTCCCCCGCCCCCGCCACCCCGTCGAGGTACGCGAGATACATCCGGTTCGAGGCGGCCACCCGGTCGTACCCCGCCTCGTCCGCACGCTCCAGCGACTCCGCGAAGAGCGACCGCGCCCGCTCGTGCTCGCCCAGCCGCACGCACGCGTAGGCCAGGTTGTGAAGGTTCACAACCCCGTCGAACCGCAGCCCGAGCGCCCGGTCCAGCTCGATCGCGCGCTCACACGCCTTCGCCGCGGCCCGGAAATCCCCCGCGTAGAGCTCGATCGTCACGAGCAGCTTCGCCCGCACCGCCTCCGCGACCCGATCGCCCGGGGCGGCCGCCTCCCAGCGCGACATCGCCTCCAGCGCCCCGGGCCGATCCCCCGAGGTCGCCCGCGCCAGGGCGACCGACTTGAGCGCCCGCGGGTCGTCCGTCGGCCCGAGCGCGGCGAGGTCGAGCGCCGCCCGCCGCGCGCGCGCGAGCTGCCCCTGAAGGCACGAGACCTCCACGTCGACCGTCAGCGCCTCCTGCAGGAGCTCGCGGCGACCTACCGCCATCTCGACCACGTCGTCGAGCAGGTCGTGCGACAGCCGGAACAGGTTGGTCGCCCCGAGCGCGCGGGCGAGCTCGATGCGCAGCTTCACCCGGAGCTCCAGCGAGCCGACCGCATCGACGCGCGCAAGGATGCGGTCCGACGCCGCCGGCAGCGACGGCGCGCGGCGCGCGTGGCCGGCGGCCTTCGAGAGGATCTCCACCCACCGGCCGAGCTCGTCGGGATCGCGGCGCGCGACGTCCGAGAGCTCGAACGCCCGCGTCATCGCGCCGATCGCCGCGTCGAACTCGCCCCGGCGCACGCGGACCCCCGCCGCGCGCGCCAGGTGCCCCGCCGCGCCGTCCGCGTTCCCGAGCGAGAGCGCCCCGTCCGCCGCGCGGCCGAAGTGGCAGTCGACAAGCGCGAGCACCGCCGGATCGTCCCCGCCCACGCGCTCGAGCCACTCGGCCGCGAGCCAGTGGCCGAGCGCCCGATCCGCGTCCGTCAGCATCTCGTAGGCCGCGTCCCGCACGAGCGCGTGACGGAACGCGAACTCCGGCTCGCCGCGGAGCATCGACTCCGGCCGCGGCTCGAGCAGCTCGCGCTTCTCGAGGGTCAGGAGCCACGACTCGAGCTGCGGCACCTGCCCGCCCCCGCCGAGCATCGCCTCCAGACCCCCCCGCCAGAACACCTCGCCCATCACCGCCCCGGCCCGGAGCACCCGGCGCGCCTCGGGCTCGAGCGCCGCGATCCGCGACTGCATCATCGCGAGCACCGTCTCCGGCACCTCCCCCGCCCGCCTGTCCGCCGTCGCGCGCACGAGCTCCTCGAGGAAGAACGCGTTCCCCGCCGACCGGTCGATGAGCGCCGCGAGCTCGGCCTCCGGCGGCGCGTCGCCGAGGACCTCCCGCACGATCCGCTCGCACGCGCGGCGCGACAGCTCCCCGAGCCGCATCTCCGTCGCCTCGCGATCCTGCCACAGGCCCGGGAACGCCTCGCGCACCCCGGGGCGCGCCAGCGCCAGCACCATGAGCGGCTGGTGCCGGAGGAACCGGAGCGCCGCGTCGAGGGTGTCCACCGTGGCGCGATCGCAGAAGTGCAGGTCGTCCAGCACGATCAGCACCGGCTGCGCGTCGCACTCGGCCCGCAGGAAATCGAGCCACGCCCGCCGCGCCTGCTCCTCCATCACCGCGCGGTCCTGCCGCGCCGCGCGCAGCGCCGGGCTCTCCGGGAACGGCGCCCCGACGAGCTCGCCGAGCAGCTCCGTCACCCGCTCCCGCGAGGCCTCGCCGACGTGCCGCGCGACCCGCGCCGCGAGCTTCTCCCGCCGCGCCTCGGCGGGCTCGTCGTCGAGCAGGCCCGCCGCGCGCCGCACCGTCTGCGCGAGCAGCCCGAGCGGCGCCCCGCCCCGCATCGGATCGCCGTGCGCGCGCCACACCGTGACCGGCTCGCTGCGCGCCTCGACCCGCCGGACCAGCTCGTGCGCGAGGCGCGACTTGCCGACGCCCGCCCCCGCCGTGACCAGCACCACGCGCGCCACCCCCTCGGTGGCGCACTCGTCGAGCACATCCTCGAGCGCGCGGAGCTCCCGCTCGCGCCCCACGCAGGTCGTGGGCTTGCCGAGCACCTTGCGCCCGCCGTCCTGCGGCTCGCGCGCGCCGAGCAGCGTCGGGCCCTGGCTGCCCGCCGCGATCTCGAAGCGGTCGCCGAGCAGCGCGGCCGTCATCTGGTCGATGAGCACCGGCCGGCCCGAGGACGGATCCTCCGCGGCGTGGCGGACCCGCGCGTCGAGCAGCGCGCCCGCGCGGTCGATGACCTGCCCCACCGCCTGCGTCCCGGCGATGACGTCCCAGCCCGTCGCCAGCGCCACCCAGGCCCCGGGCAGGAGCGCGTGGATCGAGAGCGCGCAGCGGGCGGCGTTGCCGGCGAGATCGGTCGGCGAGCCCGCGCCCGCGACGACCGCCGCGACCGAGCCGTCGGCGAGCACCTCGAGGACCGCGCCGTGCGCCTGCGCGGCCTGCCGGACCTCGTGGAACGGCGTTGTCGGCGGCGGCGCGGGCCGGGGCTTCGCCGGCGGCGCCGGCGCGAGCAGGCCCTCGGGCAGCGCCTCCTTGCTGCCGGAGACGACGGTCGCGTGGTGCCCCGACAGCATCGTGTCGCTCGCCCGCTGGGGGCCCGCGATCGCCTGCGGGCGAGCGGACGGGGGGCCGCGCCTGCCGGCGCTCATCTCGGCCGCGAGGACGACGCTGACGAGCCGCCGCTCGCTCTTCGTCAGCGCGGGCGTCGGCAGGCCGTTGCCGGTGGACATGTTGCCCTCCACCACGCTCAGCATCCTGAGCTCGGCGGCGACCTCGCCCGCGTCCGCGGGGCGCTCCGCGGGGTTCTTCGCGAGCAGCCGGGCCACGAGCAGATCGAGCGGCGGCGGGATGTTCGGGCAGAAGGTGCTCGGGCGCGGCGCGGCCTCGAAGAGCACCTTGGCGAGGACGGACAGCGGGTGCTGGGCGACGAACGGCGACCGCCCGGTGAGGCACTCGAACAGGAGGCACCCGATCGAGTAGAGGTCGGCGCGCGCGTCGACGTCGACGTCGCCGCGGACGCGCTCCGGCGCCATGTAAGCGGGCGTGCCGATCGCCGAGCCGGTGAGGGTGAGCTCGTACGTCGCGTCGGCCTGGCGCGCGATGCCGAAGTCGATGAGCTTCGCGCTCCCGATGTCGCCGCCGGGCAGGAACACGTTGGTCGGCTTGAGGTCGCGGTGCACGATGCCGCGCGCGTGGACGGCGGCGAGCGCCTCGGCGACGCGGCCGACGAGCATCAGGCTGTGCTCGATCCCGAGCGGCCCGCGCGACAGCCGCGCGCCGAGGTCCTCGCCCTCGAGCCACTCCATGGCGAGGTAGTAGAGGCCGTCCGCCGTGACGCCGTGGTCGATGTAGCGGGCGACGACGGGGTGCTCGAGCTCGGCGAGCAGGCGCGCCTCCCGCTGGAAGCGCACGACGTGCTCCCTGCCCTGGTTGAAGATCACCTTGAGCGCGACCGCGTGGCCGCTCTGCCGGTCGAGCGCCCGCCACACCGCGCCCATCCCGCCGGAGCCCGCGAGGCGTTCCAGCTGGAAGCGGTTGGCGAGGACGTGACCTGAATGCATGGCGCAAGTATCGGTGTGCAGACCTCCGCGGTCCAGGCGGCCGGGCGCGCGTGGACCGCGAACCGTGGGCCCACCGCCCACGCGGAGCGCGAGGATACTCGTCCCGCGGCGCGGCTACGAGCCTCGAAGGCCCACCGCCGCCGCCGGCCCGACGGGAGCGCGGCCCTCCCTCGCCGGCCGACGGCGCCGCCCACGCCCACGCGAGCGCGCCTGTCGCGCTCGCATGGGCGCGCGCGGGGCCCCGCGCCGCCCGCGCCGCCGCGGCGGAGACGTCAGCTGGCGAGGCGCTCGAGCCGAGCGTCGACCTCGCGCTCGGCGTTCAGCCAGTCTTCAACGGGGTTGTTCCGGAAGCCGGCCCTCTCGGCATATCCATAGGCCACCTTGGCGATCAGGCCGTGGCGCTCCTCGCGCGACAGCCGCGGGCGCGGAGGCGCGGCCTTCGGGGCCTTCGGGGCATCGGCGCTCGCGCGCTCGGCGGCGAGCTTCACGGCCGCAGAGGGCCTCTCGACGGCGGCGGGAGCAGAGACCGCGCTCTCGGGCTGCGCCGAGGCGACCGGGGCGGCGACCAGGCTCTGGGCCCGGGTGGTCTTCGTGCGGGCCGGGGTCTTGCGCTTCGAGCTCATCTCGTCGTCTCTCCTTTCGGGTACACGGGTCGACTAACCCAGGTCCGCGCGTACGCACAAATTTTGAGCACGTAGTTCCTCGGCGCCCGGCCGCCGCCGGTCGGGATCTCCCTTCCAAGAGAGCGTGGTTCGCGGTAGAGTGGATGTCGCTGACCGGGTGAGATCACCCGGCATGTGTCAGCCATCATCCCTCGTTGTTCGTCGCCGCCTCGTGGCCGACGTTCATCCGCCATCGTCCATCTATCGTCCAGCCATCGTTCCCGTTTTCGCTCACGGCGGCCCATCCCCGGTCGCCGCCTGCGCTGAGGACAGCTCGGTAATCCAGAAAACGGCAGGCGCGTCGCTCGCCGTCTGCCCATGAATCGAGGAGATGCGATGTGGAAGAAAGCGCGGCCCCTTCCCGGCGCACGGAACACCTCTGCTCGTCCGGCGGCGGGATGACGCGCGTCGTCTGGGTCGAGGACGACAGCGAGGTGCGGCTCATCGGCGCCTCGGAGCGCTGGGCGCGCGCGATGGAGCAGCTGCGCCGGCTGGCGGAGCACGAGCGCGCGCCGCTGCTCATCACGGGCGAGCCTGGCACGGGCAAGGAGCTCTGCGCGCGGCTGCTTCACGCGGCGAGCCCGCGCGCGGGCGGTCCCTTCGTCGCGGTGAGCGCGGCGCGGCTGCCGGCCGAGCGCCTCCGGGAGGAGCTCTTCGGCGTGGCGGCCGGGGCCGACGGGCGGCCCGCTGCGCGCCCCGGGCTGCTCGAGCTCGCGCGGGGGGGCACGCTGTTCCTCGACGAGATCGGCGCGCTCCCGCCCGAGCTCCAGCCGCGGCTCCTGGCCGTCCTCGACGGGGAGCCGCTCTGCCGGATCGGCGGCGGGGAGGCGCTGGTCGCGGACGTGCGGGTCATCGCCGCGACGAGCCAGGATCTCGCCGCGCGCGTCCTCGAGCGGTCGTTCCACGAGGCGCTCCACCGGCGCGTCGGCGGGCTCGCGCTCTCGCTCCCCCCGCTGCGCGAGCGCGACGGCGACGTGCGCAGGCTGGTCGAGCACTTCCTCCAGCGCCAGAGCGGCGCGACGGGGCTCGCGAGCGCCGGGCTCTCCCCGCGCGCGCTCGCGCAGCTCGAGGCGTATCCCTGGCCGGGGAACGTCCGCGAGCTGCGGAGCGTCGTCGAGCGCGCGTTCCTCCGGGCGCACGGCGCGCCGCTCGATCTGGAGCACCTGCCGCTGGAGATCGGCGCGGCGACGCGTCCCTCGGCGCCGCCGCGCTCGGGCCCGCCGGGCGCGCTGCGGCCGTCGCCGCCCGCGCGCGGCAGCGCGTCGCTCGGCGAGGCCGTGCGCCGCCACATCCTCGCGGTCTACGCGGCCCAGGGCGGCAACGTGACCCACACGGCGAGCGCGCTCGGGATCACGCGGGTCTCCCTCCGCCGGCACCTGCGCCAGTACCTCGCCGCGGACGCGCGCGACAAGGAGCCGCTGAGCGATCGCTAGGGCCGCGCGCCAGGAATCCCGCCAGAGAAACCGGTCGATAGCGACCGGCAGCATCTGCTGGTTGGGCCGCTTGGATGAGAACAGCGTATCTGCGATTGAACGATGCATGCGATGCTGGCGCCGTAGGATGTCGCGATTGGTGGTATCCGTTCGTGTAACCACGTCGTGACGAGCGCTGAGCCAGGGGCGCAGAGTGCCGGGCATGGCAGAAGAGCATTCTCGGGTCCCTCGGGAGGAGTGGCGGAAACGCGTCGAGCGGTGGCGTGACAGCGGGCTGACGGCGGCCGAATTCGCCGGCGAGCTCGGCATCAACCCGCGCACGCTGATGTACTGGAAGTGGCTGCTGGCGCGCGACGACAAGGCCTCTACGCCTGCGCTCGAGCGCAGACAGTCGCCGAAGCAGGCGCGCGCGTCGAAGCAGGCCCAGCTGGCTGCCGCGGTGCCGGTGGCTGGGGATCGCGCCGGCTTGATCGAGATCCAGTCCGCGCCAGCGGACGCGCGGTTCGGCTCGCGAGCTGGGCGCGATGGGGCTCCTCTGAGTCAGCGCGCGCGCCGGTAGTGCAAAGATGTGCAGCTGCAGGGATTCCTGAGTCCCCCCCTACACTAGGTGGGACGTTTTCGGTAGCGGCCCACGGGACAAGTCGGCTCACGTTCGAGGAGACTTGGGTCTCCTGCGTCGCCAAGGTTGATGTGAGCTTGTCTACCATCAGCGCAACGTCAAACCGGGTGCCTGCAGCTGCAGTGCCAGCGCGTAGGCAAATGCAGCTCTTCGCGGGTGGCCACCTCGACGTCGAACCCTGCGCCCACCACGCAGACGTCGGCTTCGATATTCGTCGCATTCATCGCGCGAACATACAGGAAGCGCGCAGGTTTGTCCTGGCCCCCCGCCTGCGCGCTCCGAGGATGATGCGCAGGATCAGCCGCCTCCGTGCCCGACCACCACGATGGTGTTGTTGGTTCCGGTGTCGACGACGTCGGAGGCGTCGAAGACTTTCGCCGTGCAGGACTGCGAGCCAGGGCCCAGCAAGATGGGCTGCCCGCTGTAGTTGGCGAAGTTGTTCAGCGTCAGCAGGTCGTTCGTGCAGCGCAGCGGCGTGCCCACGATGATGTTCGGCGCGCCCACGCTGATGCCCAGGGGAGCGCTGCCCGACAGCACGTTGTGATCGGCCACCAGGCCTTTGCCCATCCGGTGATTTGCCGGATGCTCCCGGCTGCGGACGGGCCAAACGATGCCACTCGGCGGCGCCTGCGCCACACCACCTTCGCCGTACTTGCGGGTCGTTCGCCTCCTGCTCCGGGTGCATTCGGAGCCTGACGGGACGTCGGGATCGTCAATTCAACGCGAAATGGCTCCGTGGCACGAAAGCTCCATGTGCTCGGCGTGACGGGCAAGCACGGCTCAGGCAACGCTCCGCTCGTACCCGAACGATGGGTGCTGCCCACCCATCTCTTGGTTACGGCGTCGGATCAGCGAAGGATCCTCCGAAGATATCCGAGTTGCCGAAAGTGGGCGGACAGTCGGTGTTGGGCCTCGGCGTGGGAACCGTGCCTCCGGTGCGCAGCGACTGACGGAAGGCATCTATCGCGGGGCAGTCTGCGGCCTTACGCACGTCGTTCCAGACAGCAACGCCGAAGTCCCTCGTCGCCGCCGCGTACACGTAGTCGCCCAGAAACTCGGCCACAAGGTCGTTCTGGCTGGAGCCGCGGGGATCGCCTGGATCACCGCGATGCAACTCAGAAAGCCCTGTCGGCGCGCCTCCCACTCCGATGTCGGCGTGGAGCACCACGCCTACGAGGCTCCGCGAATCTGTCGTGTTGTTACGGAACGGGGTACGGAACGCGTTGTAGACGATATAGAGATCTGTTCCATCGGGAGAGAGGGCAGGTGCAGTATAATACCCGCGGTCGCCGGGGCTCTGGATCGTCGTCGGCCCGGACCAGGTCGCCCCACCATCGGTCGAGTGGCTCGAGCATGACACGCTCATTGTTCAAGCCATCTCGGCCGTCGACCCACGTGTCCACGATCTCGTCCGTGGCGTCGTCCCCAGTCGGCGCACCGTTCGCGATATCGACATTGGGAGCGCCAGCGAGATCATTGCGTGCGCCTGCGATGCCATCCATGACGCAGCGGCCGATCACCGGATCGATAAAGAAGCACGGATCGGTGATACGAAAGAGCTCCCGTGGCCGTGTGAAACTTCTCCCGCCGTCGAACGACTGGACCAGCATGTGCGCGCCGTGCGGAGGTAAGAATCGGAAGGGTGACTGGAGCTGTTCGTAGAATACATAAACCACGCCGATGCTATCGGTGCGGATGGTGCAGCCGGACTGCCCCCACATCGTCGGCGGGACGTTGTGCGCAGGGGTCACTTGCTTCTGCTCCCAGGTATCGCCGCCATCGGTCGAGCGTATCACTGTCAGCGGCGCCGCCGCGCCCTGTTGACCTCGGAACTGGGCAAAGCAGACGTAGACGTTGCCGAAGAACGGACTGCTCTCGGCATTGTCGGCCCAGATCTGCTCCTTGTCGGCGAACGTCGTTGAGCTCTGACGCTGCGAAGCGATGACAGGAGGCAGCCAGTTGTTCTGGTCGGCGACTATCTCGGGAGTAAGCTCCGGGTCTCCGTCGATGCGGGACACGGCGACGGCTTCGAAGCCCCTGAACGCCTGCTCGCCGCGCTCGCCACTGAAGTTGGCGGTCAGATTGGCATAGTACAGACGCGAGCCATTGTCCCACGAGAATCCGTTCGGACCTGGGCGAGGACCAAAGGCGACCGCCGGATCGCCGTCGGAGACCAGCCCGTTCTCGAAGTACTTGGGCAGCGTTCCGATTGGCCCGACATGCGGTGTACATTTCTCGGGTCCAAGACAATCTCTGGCCGTCCAGCCAGTGTAGGTCGGCTGCGTCCAGGTCTGGCCACGGTCGAAGGAGAAGTAGACCCCGGAGGAGCCGACCCCCTGGGTGAACGGGCAGGTCGTCGGATCGCCGGCGTTGCACGCCTCCATATCGATATTGTCGTTCGCCCCGGCCGCAACCACGTTCGGATGGTTGGCATCCACCGCGACTGTCGGTTCATTCTGCTTGTTCTGCGAAAAATGCGAGACCGGGCTGCCGACAGAGACGAGCGTATCACCCCCTTGCGCGAACGCGGGGGCCGCCAATCCCAGCGTCAGATGCGCGTAGAGCACCACTCCAAGATGGCGGGCTATGCATGGGTGTCGCATGACCGATCCTTTCTCTTTATAAATCGACTGTCGACGTGGACGCGAAGTCGCGTCCGCGACAAGGCGCGCTGAGAAATCCCGCCTCGACGCACCGCTATCGTGGGGTGCGGGACCTAAGAGCCGCAGATGTAAGGCGCTGCTATAGCGTACGACAATTCAGCGTCAAATTTTTACGCAGAGTCGCCAAATTCACTTCTCGCGCGCCTTCCTACTTTGGACAAGGCACGTCCGCGGCGTTGGCGCGAGCCTTTGAACCGGAGGCACCGCTCTGTCGTCCCGGCTGGGGAAGCGAGCATGCCCTCGTCACCGTCGCGGCCGTTGGAAGAGGAGCTGGGACGATCAGCGCCCGCCCACTGCGCATTCGCGCTCTCTGGCGGTGCCGACAGTGAGGCAGTCCCGGGCGTGGAGCTGCGTACGTTCGCCCCCGATATCGCCGACTCAGGGAACACCGCACGACCTCCGGCACCCGTCCGTCCGAGCCAATATGAACAGGTCTAGGGAGGCGCATGAGACCCGGCGACGGATCGGTCACGGCGAGCGCCCCAGGCCCTGGGCTTGACAATTGGGCCCGGGTTTGGGCCCACGCCTTCCGACAATGAGGCAGCCCTGAGGTCAAGGGCTTGAGCGCTCTCTTTGCGCGGCTGGCGGGCTTCGGCTCGGCAGCGGCGGCGCTCAGCGTCGTCAGTGCAGGTCGCTTCGGCATGGATGTCTCCCTTCGCCCTGGTCGGGCGTCGTTCCGCTTATGCTTGAGCGCCTCGTCGCGTCCGCAGGAGCGAGCTGTGGCTCGATCGACGATCCGCATTCACAGGCCGGCGGTCGCCCTGGTGGCCTGGATGCACACGGGGGTCCGAAACGGGACCGTGGAGGCGCATTCTAGGGGACGGCATGTTCGACCCACAGGCCGATCACCCGGAAGGCGTCCGCGCTCATCCACGTGGCCCTCTTTCACGCTCCCAGCGTGACGCGCTCGTGGCGCACGTTCCCGTCGGGGGAAAGTCAGTGCATCGAGGCCCTCCTTGAGGTCGAGACCGGCCTCGAGCGAGCCGTTGCCCGAGTGGCGCCGAGTCCCTTGTCGATCGAGCGCTGCCGGCGGCGCGCCTTGACCGAGGCCTCCTTCATGCTTTGCGCCTGCTGCTCGATTGACTGTGCTTGCAGCCGCAGGCCCTTGGCCGAAGCGACCGCTGCGCTCTGCGCATCGTAGACCGTGCCGTCGCGCCACATGGCCCACAGCACACCCGACAACCGCCGCGCCAGCGCCACGACCGCGACGTGGCGACCCCGGCGCTCGTCGATGGCGTTTGCCCATTGGCGCAGCGGGTCGTCGCCGCTCTTGTGCCGCAGGATCGTGTGCGCAGCCTGCGTCAGCAGCACGCGCAGATAGGCGTTGCCTTGCTTGGTGATCGCGCCCAGCCGCTGCTTGTTGCGTCCCCCGGAGGTGTCCTCCGAGGGGACCAAGCCCAGGTAGGAGGCGAGCTGGTGGGCGTGGTGAAAGCGCTTGGCTTCGTCCACCACCGAGACGAATGCGGCGGCGATGACCAGCCCCACGCCGGGTGCCGTGGTCAGCCGCACGATCACCGGCTCGTGGGTGCACAGCTGCTCGAGCGCGGCATCGGCCAGCGCGATCTGAGGGGTGAGCATCTCCAGCGCTGTCACCAGGGGTCCAACGAGCTGGCGAGTCTCGGCCGGCAAGGCTGCCGCGCTCAGCACCGTGAGGAATCCCTCGGTGGTGCACCTCGCGAGCTTGTGTCCGCAAGCGCGCAGGATGCCGCGCACGGTGGTGACGTACTGGGCCCGCGTCTCGACCAACGCGCGCCGGACAGCCAGCTGGTGGCGAATGGCCCGCCGGTGAGGCGACAGCACGTGAGCGAGTGGAATACCCCCGCGCTCGACGGCGTGCGCTAACGCCTCGGCATCAAGGCGGTCATTCTTGCGGCCGTGCTGGCCGATGCCGAGCTGACGAGCTCGCGTGGTGTCGACGACCAGCACGTCGTGACCCCAGTTGCGCAGCGTGTCGTGCACCGCCCAGGCCTCGCGGCAGGCCTCGATCGCCACCCGGGCCGGCGAGGACGACGGGCCGAGGAGATCCTCGAGCGAATCGAGCGAGCGGACCGTGCGTCGCAACACCACGGCCCCGCCCGCCACCTCGCAGAAGGAGATCTCATGGACCCCCAGATCCAGCGCTACACTTCGCATGGCTGACCTCTCCTGGGCCCCCGTCGTCTGCGTCTTCGAACGCGTGGGGGTGCCCGCAGGCAACCCTGCAGGCGAGAGGTCAGCCACATTGCTCGCTGCTCCGAGCGGCTCTTTCTTGCGCGCTCCTCTCCGGAGCCTGGAGCCCCCGCCGGAGGCCTCCGTCCGCCCATCGCCCGCAGCTTTGTCCGGCTGGAGCGCGCAGGGGGAGTCAAGGGCGGCGGAGCCGGCGAGCTCCGCTCGCGAACCCTTGACGCCTCCGAGCACTCCAGCACGCTTTGCTGCTGCCGATGGGCCGACCTCCACGGTGCTGCGGGCTGTCTTCGCAGGCCCCGCCGCGCGAACGCGTCGCGCAGAGGCTCGGGTCGGTGCAGTTGGCATCATGGGTCCAGGCGCCCCGTGGGCTGCCTCATCCCATCTAGGGGCTGCGATCCGTCGTCACGCCCCCCTGAAACCCCGGGGTTGCGACGGATCGCGACGGTTCGCCACCGCGGAACAGTCCCGCCAGGAGCCGAACCTGAACGCTCCACCGCGCGGCGCGCAGGGAGCGCTCAGAGACCGAGGGCGCCGATCATCTTCTCGGCGTAGCGCTTGCCCAGGGTGACCTGCGCGTCGTGGCCGAAGTGGAGGTTCCAGGTGTCGGCAGGATCGATGGCGAGCCCCTCCGCCGAAACGGCGTAGGCCTTGGGGATCAGCCCCGGGAGCTGGTTCACGAGCGAGTTGTGTTTTGCGCACGACCCCGAATGCAGGAGCTCTCCCGCAAGGAACGGCACGTCACCGATACCGAGATCGGCGCGCAAGTCCGAGACGAGCGTCTTCACCTTGCCGGGCCACGCGGGATCGCCGCAGTTCGATTCGCCTTGATGGAACAGAATCCCCTCGATCACGCCGCCGATCTCCTGCGCCGCCTTCGCGCGCGACAGGATCCAGCTGTACTTGCTCCCCCCCGCCTTCATGAACGTCTCCACCTTCTCCCCGCTGATGGCGGACGGGACGAGGCCGACGGTGTCCTGGGCGGGGTAATGATCGAGGATCGTCCTGGAGAAGTAGTCGCCGGGCCCGATCGCTCCGTTCCAGCATTCGTGGAGCGGCGGGGCAGCGACGTCCCACGCGCCTTCGACGCGCCCGGTCGCGGCGCAGGCATCGAAGCCGAGGACCTTGATGCGGGGATTCTCGGTCTTGTCTGCGGCCAGGGCCTTCGGGTACCCGGCCATGTTCGATTGCCCGAGGAGGAGGAAGACATGAAACACGGGCTCGGCCGATCCTCCGCCGCTGCTCCCGCCGACGCCCGGATCCTCCGCGCCGCCTGCCCCCGGGGTCCCTCCGCCCACCCCACCTGTGCTCGGCCCCGCGGCCCCTCCGCCCACCCCGCCTGTGCTCGGCCCCGCGGCCTCTCCGCCCACCCCGCCTGTGCTCTGCGCGCTCCCCTCTGCGGGCCCTCCGCCAGCGAGAGCCCCTGTAGACGCCGAGGACACGACGCTGGAGGGCGCGCCGCCTGCCCCGCCGGTGCCTGCGGGTCCGGGCTCTTCGACCGGAGCATCTGCTTCACTGCAGGCAAGGAGCCCGATGAGCGAGAACGCGATGCGCGAAGGCGTGAGCCCGAGAGACCATCGAAGTATGCTTTTCATGAGGACTTCTCCGACAGCTGCCGCTTGCCCACGACGAGTCGAGCTCTCGCGCCCGGCGGGAGTAGGACGCGACCGATGCCCCCACGCCGTTGCTCGCGAAAGGAGTCGGCGCTGAGCTCGATCCCGATCCCCAGGACGAAGGGCCCGGTGCGCATGACGCTATCCAGGGCAAAGCGGAAGGATGCCCAGACAAATGTGAACGCTCACATCAGCGGTGTCAACCCGAATCAGCCGGCCGGTGGCCCGCCGCCCGCCTCGACATCACATCGTTATGGCGTCTTATGGCGTCCTGGCGGTTCAAAAGACCCCACCTTCGGCCAAAGTACTCCATCCCCTCGGCTCCGCGCCGCAAGGCCCAGTTGGCACCAGGCGGCCCGCGCGCCCCTCTCCTCAGGACGGCTGCGCGAGGCCGAGCTCTCCCTCCGGCTCGACGGGCAGCTCGACGATGAACGTGGTCCCTGAGCCCAGCTGACTGCGCAGATCCACGCGCCCTCCATGCGCTCGCACGATCTCCCGGACAAGGTACAGCCCGAGGCCGAGGCTCTGCGCTTGATGAAGCCCCGTCGCGCGCTCGAACGCCTCGAACACGCGCCGCTGGTCGGCCTCGGAGATCCCGATGCCCTGATCCGAGACCGAGAGGCGAGCGACGGCCCCGTCCCCGTCGGCGACGATCCGGACCGGCTTTCCGGCGCCGTACTTCATGGCGTTCGTGAGCAGGTTCGTCGCGACCTGCTCGAGCCGCAGCCGATCCCACCGGCCCACGACGGCGCGCTCCGCCCGCACGTGGAGCGCACATCCAGCCAGCTCGGCCTGCTCGCTCAGCCGTCCGACGACGTCCCGCACGAGCGCCGCCAGATCCACCGGCTCACGCGTCAGGGCGAGCCGCCCCTTCTGGACGCGTGAGAGGTCGAGCAGGCTGTCGATCAGCAGGTTGAGCCGGCCGAGCTGGCGCTTGAACGACGTGAGGGACGACGACAGCCAGGACGCGGAGACCGCCTCTTGCTGCTTGATCGATCGCGCGAGCGCGTCGAGCTTCAGATGGAGGCCAGTCAGCGGCGTCTTCAGCTCGTGGGCGAGGAACGCCGTGCGCCGCTCCGCGGCCTCCGCCGCCGCCCGCGCCTCTCGCTCCCTGGCGAGAAGGAGCGCATTCTCGAGGGAGATGGCCGCCTGCGTGGCGAGCAGCTCGAGGGCGAGGAGCCGCTCGGGCGTGAACGCGTGCGTCGTGAGGTTGTTCTCGAGGTAGAGCAGACCGAGCACCTCGGCCTGCCGCAAGATGGGGACGCAGAGGACCGACCTCGGAGTGTGCCGGACGATGTACTCGTCCCCCGAGAACCTGCCCGCCTTCGCGGCGGCGTCATCGAGGAGCACACGCTCCTTGGTGAGCCGCACGTAGTGGAGGAGCGAGGCAGGGAGGAGCGGAGAGGACGATACCGGCAACGACTGGAGAACCCTGGTCACGGTCCCCTGTCGCTCCTCGATCGCGGCTTCCGCCTCGATCGTCAGGTCGCCGTCCCGCACGAGGATGAGGCAGCCCTTCTGGGCGCCCCCCTGCTCGAGGACGGACTCGAGCAGGGTTCGCAGGAGCTTCTCGAAGAGGATCTCGCCCGAGATCGTCTGCGATGCCTTGACGACCGCGAGCACGTCGAGCAGCTCCGTGCGGGCCGCGAAGGTGGCGGTCGGCTCGAGCGGCCGCCGCTCGAGGAGCTGCGGATAGCGCTGCTCGAGCTGCTTCACCTTGCCGTCGGCCCCCCAGCGCACGTAGCACGAGCGGGCTTCACGCAGGTACGTATCGGAGAAGCGCTCGAACCCTCGCGCTCGATAGAACTGGGACGCGAGCTCGTAGGCGAGCGCCTCGACGTGGACGAAGCCGCTCTCGCGCGCCGAGCGGATGGCCTCTTCGTAGAGGCGCATCGCGTCGAGGTCCCGGCCCTCGATGCGCGCGACCTCGGCGGAGACCAGGGCGTAGCGGCTCTGGAAGTTCTCGGGGCAGCCCGCGGCCCAGCGCCTCAGCTTCTGGAGCGGCTTCTCGAGCGCCTGAGCGAATCGCCGCCGCTGCTCGGCCGGCGCCTGCGCGTGGAGCGCCGTCACCGTGAGCGCGTGGTAGAAGTGGTGCGTCACTTCCATGGCGAGAGATGCCGCCTGCCCCTGCATCAGCGCGGCGGCGGCCGCGGACTCCAGCGCTTCGGCGTGACGCTCGTGCGTGAACGCGGCGATCTGCTTCATGATATGATAGATAGCGATTCCAAGGCCGAAGCCCGCCTTCTGGCAGATCGCGACCGAGCTCGCCTCGTCGAAGGCGCCGCTGTCGAAGCTCGTCGGCGCCCGCGTCGCTCCCTTCAGGCTCGCCGCGAGCTGCTCTTCGAGCCGGACCACGTGGTACACCACATCGTTGTGGGTCTGCCGGGCGAAGGCGGCGTATTTCCGCGCGACCTCGATCACGCGGTCGAGCGGGTCGCCGTTCTCCAGGACGAGCCACACCATGTTGTACGTCAAATAGCCGGCAAAGATGAAGTCTCCGACGTCGAGGCAATCGAGGAATGCCTTGTCCATGAGCGGGATGCTCGTCGCGTAGTGCCTGTACCAGATGCTGATGACGCCCGCGTGGTGGAAGAGCAGCCTCCCCTTCAGCATGGCCGTGACGCTCTTGAATTTCTCGTTCAGCCTGAGCGCCATCTCGGAGAACTGGAACGCGCCCGAGACGTCGCCGAGGATGGACACCATGACCGCGGCGTAACAGCTGTAAACGAAGGAGGACTCCTCGGCGTGTCCGTGCTGCAGGGACGCGTTCACCCCCTTGGCGGTGAGCAGCGGCCAGAGCGCCGGTCGCACGGAGAACATGAGGGGGGCCGATTCGGCGGCCAGGCTGATGAACGCCCGCACGTCCTCGTCGGTCGCCACGGGCGCATCGACGAGATCGGCGATGTGACGCCCGCGCAAGGCGATCGGGACCTGACGGATCTCGGCCTCGACGGCGGCCTGGATCTCCTCGTCGGCCTCCGGGAGCGTCGCCCCGTAGAGCCGCAGGGCCTCGATCATGACCGTCATGGCGTCGCGGTGTCGCCCAGCGATCTGGTAGAGCCGCATGCGCAGCCGGTGGGCCCTGGCGCGGTCGGGCCTGGAGCGGGCATTCTGGAGGATCAGATCGAACAGCCCGTCGGCCGGCTGGAAGTTGCCGGTGATGGACTCGCATTCGGCGAGCTCCAGGTAGAGCATGAGCGTGTCCTCGTACCGCGCGCTCCAGGCGTCCGCCGGCAAGAGAGACGTCGCCTGCGCCAGGTAGCTGCGCGCCGAAGCGTAGGCGACCGAGGCCTTCGCCTTGATCCCTGCCAGGAGGTTGAGCCGGCAGAGCGCCTCCTTCTCGCGTGGATCGGTGATGAGATGAGCGCCGTGATTGAGCTGGGTCGCGACGTCGAACGCCCGCTCCTCGACCGCCCCGCCTGGCAGACGAGACGCGAGGCGTCGGCCGATCTCGAGGTGCACCGCGGCCCGCCGAGCCTCCGGGATGAGCGAATAGGCTGCCTCCTGGACGCGGTCGTGGAGGAATTTGTAGGTGCCTTCGTGGCAGAGGACGAGCCCCGCGAGGATGGCCTGCCAGACATCCTCGTGCAGCGCCTCCTCCGAGCGGTCGCACGCTATCGTCAAGACGCCGACGTCCGCGGCGTTCCCGAGACAGGCGAGCTGCTTCAGCGCCTCCTGGGTGCCCGCAGGGAGCCGCGCGAGCTTGTCGACCATCAGGTCGACCACGTTGTCGGTGAAGCCTTTGGCGCGGATCTTCGCCATGTCCCACCGGAAGGCGCCCGCGCTCGGGTCGAGCTCGATCAGCCGCTCTTCGTGGAGGGCGAGGAGAAACTGGATCGCAAAGAAGGGGTTGCCGGCCGTCTTCTCGTGGACCAAGGCCGAGAGCGGCGCGGCGTCCTCGGGGCGGCATTGGAGCATATCGCTGACGAGCATGGAGAGGTGCTCGCGGGAGAGCGGGCCGAGCACGATATCCCGGACGCGCGCGCCCTCCCTCCTCACCTCGCCCAGCGCCGTCATGAGCGGGTGCGAGGGGGTCACCTCGTTGTCGCGGTACGCGCCGACGACGAGGAGGTGCCCCGTGTCGAGGTGCGTCACCAGATCTTGCAAGAGCGAGAGGCTCGCCGAGTCGGCCCACTGGAGATCGTCGAGGAAGAGCACGAGGGGGTGCTCCCTCCGGGCGAACACCCCGATGAAGTGCCGGAAGACGATGCGGAACCGGTTCTGCGCCTCGACCGGCGGCAGCTCGGGAGCCGGCGGTTGCGGGCCGATGACCAGCTCGAGCTGCGGGATCAAGTCCACGATGAGCTGCGCGTTGACCGTGAGGACCTCGAGCAACCGCTGCTTCCATGCGGCGATCCTCTCGCTGTCGGCGAGGAGCTCGAGCACGATCTCCTGAACGGCCTGCACGATGGTGGAGTAAGGGATCTCGCGCTTGTGCTGATCGAATTTTCCCGAGGCGGAGAACCCCCGCTCGCGGGCGACGGCCCTGTCCAGCTCGTGGACCAGCGTCGATTTGCCGATGCCGGAGTAGCCCGAGAGGAGCACGAGCTCGGGAGATCCGGTGTCGACCACGCGCTCGAAGGCGCGCAGCAGCGCCGCGATCGCCTCGTCGCGCCCATAGAGCTTCTGCGGCATCCGCAGGCGGCCCGACGCGTCCTGCTCGCCCAGCGGGAAGGGCGCGACGCTCCCGCCGCGGCGCCATGAGTCGAAGCACCGTTTCAGGTCATGGCCAAGGCCGCGGGCCGTCTGGTAGCGCTCCTCGGGCATCTTCGCGAGGAGCTTGATCACGATACGCTCGACCGCCTCCGGCACGTCGGGGACCACCTCGGACGGGGCCGCGAACGCGCGGGCGACGTGACAATGGATCCATTCCAGCGGGTCGCGGGCGTCGAACGGGAGCTTCCCCGTGAGCATCTGATAGAACGTGACGCCCAGGGAATACAGATCGGTGCGGCTGTCGATCCCACGGTTCATCCGCCCTGTCTGCTCGGGCGACATGTAAGGCAGGGACCCCTCGATGAGGCGTGCTGGCCCCAGGGCGTGCTGTTCGCCGGAGAGCCGTGAGGCGAGCGCGAGATCGGCGATCTTCACCTCGCCCGTGGCGGGAATGACCAGGATATTTGCGGGCTTGAGATCTCTGTGAACGACGCCTCGCTGATGGATGTCGGAGACGGCATCCGCGATGCGGACGGCGAGCTCGAGGAACCAGCCGATCGCCATCGGCGCGCCGAGCAGTCGATCCAGCGGCTCGGCGCCGGAGTCTTCCATGACGAGGGCGAGCGCCCCATCGTACATCTCCAGGGCGAGGGGCCTGACGACGGCTCCCACGTCGAGCATCTTGCCCGTCTCGTACTCCCTCTTGAGCCGGGCGAGGTCCTTCGGCCGGCAGCTCCTCGGGTCGAGCACCTTGAGGACCACCGGTTGGCCGTCGGCGTTTCGAACAGCGCGGTACACGGCGGTACCGCGGCCCTCGTGAATGGTCTCGCGAATCGTGTAGGGAAAGGGAGGGGACGGGCTCGTCATTCAGGCGCTGGGCGAGGCAGCCTCGGCAGTGGCAGCAGGAGCCCCCTCCCCGGCAAGGTATACCATTCCCCGCCCCCGCATCATGGCCAGCGTTGCGGGTGATCCAGCGCGAATTCGGATCGGCCGACGGGCTCGGCCGCGTGCGGCCCCGGGGCGCCGTCGCCAGGCCGCCTCGGCCGAGGGCCGCTACGTTCAACGCGCCTCAGGCGATCGAGCACGGCACGCTCGACGCCCTGAGCGTGCGGGCTATCTGGCTCCCGTCGTTCCAGCAGAACCCTGCCGGCGCAACCCTGGCGAGCGATCGAGTCCGCCAGGTCACCGGATATCACGGTTACCATCCGTGCATCGGCACGGTCATTTCGGTCAGCACCGCGCGCTGGCCGCCGAAATAGTCCTGGGGCGCGCAGCCGAGGGCGCGCGTGAAGACGCGGTGGCATTGCGCATAACTCCCGAACCCGACGGCGTACGCCGCGCGCGCGAAGCTCGCGCCGCGATCCACCTCGGCGACGAACTGCATCAGCTTGAGCCGCGCACGGTACTCGACGACGTTCACGCCCACGTCCTGGCGAAAACGCCGGCTGATCCCGCTCTCGCCCGTGTGCAGGCGCGCCGCGAGGGCCGCCCCGGGGAGATTCGGATCGAGGCGCAAGAGCTCGAAGATGCGGCGGCTCACCACGTGGGGGAGCGGCACGTTCGACAGCGACCGCTCGAAGAGCTCCGCGAGGCGATGCTCCACGACCGAGATGTCGCGCGCTCGGTCGAGCGCGCCGAGGAGCGCGAACTCGTCGGCGAGCACGGCCGGCGTGAGCTGCACAGCGTCGAGCGCGACCTTCGACGCGGCCCCCGCGACGCGAGCCCCCAGCTCGGGGCGGAGCGCCGCGACGTACAGAACGAAATCGCTGCTCTCCTCGAGGAGCGCGTGATCTTGCCCCGGCGCGAAATAGAGCAGCGTGCCCGCCACGAGCGGCACCACGCGCTTCCCCACGCCCATGATGCCCGTGCCGCGAGCGACGAGGTTGATCTCCGGCTCCTCGTGGAAGTGCCGGGGCCGGCGGTACTGCGGCTGGTGACGGAAGACCTGGGCGCGCCGGCCGGCGAGCATCGGAAAGGGCTGGAACAACGCGGGCCGAGCGCTCAAGGCCAGGTCAGTGTGCGGCAGCGGTGACGCGGACAGGAAGCAAAAAATGCGAAGCGCTCCCGCACCCGGCGCGCCAAGTGGAGCCCATGATGTCTTCGACGCGCTGCACGGTCGCTTTGCTTCTGTTCTACGCATTCATCGCGCTGTCCTGTGACGACGCCAGCCAGCCCTCGGGCTCTGCGACGGGGGCTGGCGGGGACGGCACCGGCGCGGGTGCTGGTGGTGGTTCCAGCGCCGGAACGGGTAGCTCCATGACGGGGGCTGGGGCTGCGGCTGGCGCCTCCAGCGCCGGAGCCGGCGCGGGCGGCGCGGGCGGCGGGGGCGGCGCGGGCGGCGCCGGCGGAACGGCGGATGGCACAGCAGCGGCAGGCACCACGGGTAACGGCGGCTCAGCGGGCGGCCCTCCCCCGGCCGAAGAGGCCTTCACCCTGCTCTTCCGCGACGATTTCGATCAGCTGGACGCAGCTCGCTGGCAGCTGATGACACATTCGTGGACGGGCAATCTGGCGCTGTTTTCGCGATCAGCCGCCACCATCGAACGTGGCCAGCTGGTGCTCCGGCTCACGCCGGCCCCCCAGGGCACCGCCGACAGCTCCGGAGCCGCCAAGACCTTCCTGGGTGCCGAGGTTCGCTCCATCGACTCGCTCACGTACGGGCGCGTGCGCGCTCGCGTCAAGTTGGCCCGAGGCTCGGCGGTCGTCTCGTCACTGGTCACGATCTACACCCCCTGGCCAGCGGACAACTGGAACGAGCTCGACATCGAGTGCCTGGGGGCCGAGCCGAATGACGTGCAGTTCAACGCCATGGTGTACACTGGCGCTCCGGTACGGCCCCCGGTGACGCAATCCGTCAGTCCGACTCAGCATCCGCAGAAGGTGGACCTCGGCTTCGACCCGAGCGCGGACTTTCACACGTACCAGATCGAATGGACACCGTCCGGCGCCCGCTTTTCCGTCGACGACGTGCTCCGGCACGAGTGGACGGAGCGCATCGACCTCATGGTGCTGCCGCAGAACGTGCTCATGACGATCTGGGCGTCGTCGAGCCCGGAGTGGGCCGGGGCCGTGACGGCCGAGACGGGCAAGGCGAGCGCGACCTACGATTGGATCGAGCTCTATCGGTACACGCCTTGATCGGGTCGCGAGACCAGGCCGCTCCGAGCGCGTGAGCTCACGCGGTTCGGCCCGACAAAGCGCCAAGCGAACGCCTGGGTGCGGGGCGGAGCCCCGACGGAAACTGCGCGGGTCTGTTAGCGACGCGACAGCATGGGCGGAGCATCGCTGTTCTCCGCAGCGGCTGCGGTGGTTCAGGGCGACGCGCGCGCTGACATGCCCCTCGCGATCGGATACTGCTCGAGGCCATGTCGCGCCGCCGTTCTGCCGTCGTGATCGCCGCTGTCTCCGCCGTCATGCTCCCTGCCGTCCCGCTCGCGTGTGGGGGTGATCGCGAGCTCGACGCGGGCCAGGGGAAGGGTACGAGCGGCGCCGGGACGGCAGGCGCCGGTGCTGCAGGCGGCGAGGCGGCTGGCGTAGGCGGTGCAGGCGGCGAGGCCGCAGGCGCTGGCGGGGCCGGCGGAGGAGCGCAGTACGGGAACGTGCTCTGTCCGACCTCGTTCACGTTCAACGCCCCTCCCGGGGCCACGGACGTCCGCGTCCCTGGGGAGTGGAACGGCTTCGATCTCGGCGCTGCCCCGCAGCTGCAGGGCGGTACGCAGGGCCGGCTCGTGGCCACCGTCGACCTGCCGCCGGGGCTGCACGGCTACAAGATCGCCTATCGGTCGGGCGGCGAGATCTCGTGGGTGCTCGACCCGGCTGAGGGGCGCCGCAAGTACGTCGACGGGATCGAGAACTCGGCCGTCAAGGTCCCTGACTGCCGCCTCCCGTCGTTCTCCGTCGCGTCCAGCCAGGCGACGCGGCCTGCCGCCGGACAGGGCGCCTTCGAGGCTCGGCTCGTGTACAAGGACGGCATCGAAGGCGCGGGCCCGGAGGCGGCCGCGTTCGAGGCGGTTCTACAGGACCAGGACGGCGAGGCGCGCCCGCTCACGGATCAGGAGCTCTCGGTCGACGCGCGCGGCGACGTGCGGATCCAGCTGGGGGGCCTCGGCGACGGCAAATACCGCGTCACCCTCCGCGGGGCGACCCGGAGCGGCCGCGCCGGTGAGCCGCTCCGGCTTGTGTTCTGGGTCGAGGCCGAGGCGTTTTCCTGGGAGGACGCGCTCATCTACATGGTCGTCACCGATCGTTACCGCGACGGCGATCCGATCTTGAACCCGCCCGCCACGTCGGGCGCCGATCCGCGGGGCGACTGGGCCGGCGGGGATCTCGAGGGGCTGAGGCAGGCCATCGAGGACGGCACGCTCGACGCCCTGGGCGTGCGGGCCATCTGGCTCACGCCGTTCCAGCAGAACCCTGCCGGCGCCTACCTGGCGAGCGATGGAGTCCACCAGGTCACCGGATATCACGGGTACTGGCCCATCAAGGCGCGCGATGTGGATCCGCGGCTCGGCGGCGCCGAGGCGCTCCGCGCGGTGGTGGCCGAGGCGCACCGCCACGGGATCCGCGTCCTCCAGGACTTCGTGGTGAACCACGTGCACGAAGATCACGAGTACGTCTCGTCTCACCCGGGCTGGTTCAGGACGGGGTGCGTCTGCGGGACCGACGGGTGCGACTGGACGTCGCACGCGCTCGATTGCATGTTCGCGAGCTACCTCCCCGACGTGGATCACACGGTGCCCGAGGCCAACGCCGCGTTCGTGGCGGACGCGATCTACTGGCTCGACGCGTTCGATCTCGACGGGCTCCGCGTGGACGCCGTGAAGCACGTGGAGGAGATCGCGACGCGCAACCTCGCCGCGGAGGTCCGGGAGGCGTTCGAGCCGGCCGGCACACGTTATTTCCTGATGGGCGAGACGGCGATGGGCTGGAGCGACTGCGCCGATCCGTGCAACGACGAGAACTACGGGACGATCGCGAGGTACATCGGCCCTCAGGGGCTCGACGGCCAGCTCGATTTCGTCCTCTATCACGGGGTCTCTTACCGGACGTTCGGCTGGGGCGAGGAGGGCATGCTGCACGCCGCGTACTGGGTCGAGCACGGGCAGCGGCGGTGGCCGGAGGGCGCGATCATGACGCCGTACCTCGGCAGCCACGACACGGCCCGCTTCGCGACGCTCGCCGACTACCGCGACGATGCGGGGCCTCGCGGCCGGGATGTCCCGGGCCGCCAGTGGTCGGACACCGCGGAAGCACCCGGGTCGCCCGAGGTGTACGCGCGGACGCGCCTCGCGATGGCGTGGCTCCTGGGCCTCCCGGGCGCGCCGCTGCTCTACTACGGGGACGAGTATGGCGCGTGGGGCGGCGCCGACCCGAACAACCGCAGCGTGTGGCGTCCGGAGGAGGAGCTCACGGCGGACGAGCTGGAGACGCTCGATTTCGTGCGCGCGCTCGGGACCGCGCGGCGGGCGATCCCCGCGCTCCGCCGCGGCGCCTACGTGAACCTCACCGCCACGGAGGACACGCTGGTCTTCGGCCGCCGGCACGGCCGGGGGGAGTCGGCCGTGGTGGCGCTGACGCGCGCGGGGACGGAGCAGCGCATCTCGGTCGAGGTCGCTCAGGCGCTCGGTCTCCCGCCCGGCACCGAGCTCAGGGACGCGCTCGGCGGCTCGAGCGAGATCGTCTCCGCGGCCGGCGTGCTCTCGATGAGCATCCCGCCGGGCGGGGCGGTCGTCTTCGCGCCGTGATCGCTGGCAGGCCCGCGGGAGCGGGCTCCGGCGGCGAGCGCAGGCGCAGCGGGAGCGGCGAAGCGGCTGGAGGAGCGCGGGAGGACGCGGCGACTCCCGCGCTGTCCGATTGAGCTCCGCTGCCTCCCCGGGTATGCCGGAGCGGTACGCCATGGAGCCCCCCAACGCGATCCAGTTGCCCGAGGAGCTCCGCGCGCCGCCCCCGCGCCCCTGGGCGGCCTTGCGGCACGTCCGGCACCAGCTGGCCGGCGTGGGGTACTCGCTGCTCTTCTGGGCGGGGCTGCTCGGGGTCGGCGCCTTCTACCGGCACGTCGATTTCGTCGCGATGCTCCTCACGGTCTCGCTCGGCGTCATGCCGTTCGTGCTCCTGTATCAGCTGCTGGGCAGCTATGCCGCGTGCCGCCTGGCGCTCCGCGGGGCGCCGTCGGCGGCGCACATCTACGAGGGAGCCGTCGTGACGAGGTACGGGACGGTGAACATCTGGCACGTCGTCGTCGCCGGCCAGCACGTGCGGATTCGCGCGAACGCGCCGCTCGACAAGAGCGTGGTCGTCCTCGTGACGCCCGAGACGCGGAGCGGCAAGCGCCGAGTCGGGGTCTATCATCCCCGGTTCGGGATCTGCACATCGCTCGTGTGAGCCGCGCTCGCGGCGCTGTTGTTGCGGGCGTGACCGCGTGAGACATTCGCTGGCATGCGAGCTGGGTCGGGTCTTCGCGTGCTGGTCATGGCCGTCCTGGTGCTGGCCGTTGTGGGATGGGTGGGCGCGCTCGGGTGCGCGGCGGGGCACGACGGCGCTGCGGCCGCGGCGCTCGTGCAGCGCCGGTTCCCGGCGCACGCCGCCGAGGTGCTCGGCAGCGGCGCTCCCGGCGCGCCGGCGGCG
Source organism: Sorangium aterium (assembly GCF_028368935.1). NCBI lineage: Bacteria > Pseudomonadati > Myxococcota > Polyangiales > Polyangiaceae > Sorangium > Sorangium atrum. The sequence continues at coordinate 3,964,600 of NZ_JAQNDK010000001.1, forward strand.
ACCGAGGGTGGCTTCGCCCTCGGCGCGGCCGGCCCGGGCGGCGGACGGCAGCGGCTCCAGGCCGAGCTGCCGCGCGACGGCGGCGGCTGGATGCGGCTCTCGGGCGCGGGCGGCTTCGAGGTGCGGGTGCGGGAGGCCGGCGCGTCCGGCCAGGGGGCGGTGGTCGACGGTGCGGTGATCTATGGCCGCGCGGGCGGCGCGTCGTTCTGGCGGGCTGCCGCCGGGGGTATCGAGGAATGGCTCACCGTGGCGCCGGGCGCCGCGCCGGCGGGTGAGCCCGCGGCCGTCTGGGAGGTGGACGGCGCGGCGCTGCGGCAGCGCGGCGAGGCCGTCGAGGTGGTGGACGCGGCGGGGACGCCGCGGCTGCGCGTCACAGCGCCGCGAGCGTTCGCGGAAGGCGGGCGGCCGATCGCGGCGCGCCTCGAGGCGCGCGGGGCGGAGATCGCGCTGCTTGTCGAGGCGTCGGCGGAGCTCGTGCTCGTGGATCCGCTGTGGCGCCCCGTCGGGGCCATGGCCACGAGGCGGGACGGCGGGCATACGGCCACGCTGCTGGGCGGCGACGACGGGCGGGTCCTGGTCGCGGGCGGCAATGGCGGCGACGGCTATCTCGCGAGCGCGGAGCTGTTCGACCCGGCGGACGACAGCTGGGCGCCGGCTCAGCCGATGAGCGCACCGCGCCTCGAGCACGCCGCCGTGCTGCTGGACAGCGGGCGAATCCTCGTCGTGGGCGGCGCCGACGGCTCGGGCACGACGGTGGCGAGCGCGGAGCTGTACGACCCGGCGGAGGACCGCTGGACGCCGGCGCGGTCGATGAACGGCGCGCGCCAGGGCCCCACGGCGACGCGGCTGGACAGCGGGCAGATCCTCGTCGTGGGCGGCTGGAGTGACGGCAAGTACCTCGCGAGCGCGGAGCTGTTCGACCCGCGGGAGGGCATCTGGACCGCGGCGGCGCCGATGAGCACCGCGCGTTATGGGCACACCGCGACGCTGCTGGCCGATGGGCGGGTCCTGGTCGCCGGCGGCATCGGGCCGGAGGGCGAGGTCCCTACCGTGGACGTGTACAATCCGGCGACGAACACCTGGACCCCGGCGCGCTCGATGAGCACCGGGCGCCGAGGGCACACGGCGACGCGGCTCGACGGCGGGCAGGTCCTCGTCACGGGCGGCTTGACGAGCGACGGCACGTTCCTCGCGAGCGCGGAGCTGTTCGACCCGGTGAACGGCAGCTGGACGCCGGCGCCGCCGATGAGCTTCGGGCGCTTTGGCCACACGGCGACGCTGCTCGACGGCGGGCGGGTCCTGGTCACAGGCGGCCTCTACTCGTACCTCCACCTCGCGGACGCGGAGATCTACGACCCGGCGGAGCGCTCCTGGTCGAACGCACCGGCGATGGCCGTCGGCCGCAGCGATCATACGGCGACGCTGCTCCCGCGCGGCGGCGTGCTCGTGACGGGCGGCAATCAAGGATTCGAGGCGAACGCCGAGGTCTACGACCCGCCGGGCACGAGCCCGTGGGCGGAGACCGCGTCGATGCGCGACGCGCGCTACGTGCACACGGCGACGCTGCTGGACGACGGGCGGGTCCTGGTCGCGGGCGGCTACGGGGCCGAAGCCATCGACCTCAATACCGCGGAGATCTACGACCCGGCCGACGGCACCTGGACCGCGGCGAAGGAGATGCGTGACGCGCGCTACACGCACACGGCGACGCTGCTGGGCGACGGGCGGGTCCTGGTCGCGGGCGGCTACGCGAGCAGCGCGGAGGGCGCGCTCGCGACCGTGGAGATCTTCGACCCCATGACGCGCGGCTGGACAGCGGCAGCGCCGATGATCGCCGCGCGCCAGGGGCACACGGCCACGCTGCTGGACGACGGGAGGGTCCTGGTCACAGGCGGCGTCGGTGCCAACTACAGCAACCTCGCGAGCGCGGAGATCTACGACCCGGAGGAAGGCACCTGGACGGAAGCGGCAACGATGATCGCCGCGCGCCAGGGGCACACGGCCACGCTGCTGGGCGACGGGCGGGTCCTGGTCACAGGCGGCTACGGGCCCCGCGGTGAGGCCCCGAACACGGAGATCTGGAGCCCCACCGCGCGCAGCTGGACACCGGCGGCACCGATGAGCGCCGGGCGCCGGGCGCACACGGCGACGCTGCTGGACGATGGGCGGGTCCTGGTCACGGGCGGCTCCCCGGATTCGGAGGGGATCAGCGGGCTCGCGAGCGCGGAGCTGTACGACCCGGCGACCGATCGCTGGACGCCGCGAGCTCCCATGAGCACCGGGCGCCAGAACCACACGGCGACGCGGCTCCTGGACGGGCGGGTCCTGGTCGCGGGCAATGCCCCCGTCAATGGCCATGGCAGCGCGAGCGCGGAGGTGTACGACCTCGCCACGGACAGCTGGTCTCCGGCAGGGACGATGTACTCCGAGCGATCTCGACACGCAGCGACCCTGCTGCGCCATGGCAAGGTCCTGATCACCGGCGGCGTGGGCCCCGGCATGTATCTCGCCAGCGCCGAGCTCTACACCGCGGCTTTCCCCGGCGACCCTTGCGACACCGACACGGACTGCGCCGGCGCCTCCTGCGTCGACGGCGTCTGCTGCGACACCCCTTGCTCGGGCGCGTGCATGGCCTGCTCCGCCGCGAAGAAGGGCGCCGGCCCCGACGGCGCATGCGGCCCCATCCAGGCCGGCGCCGATCCGGACGACGACTGCGCCGCGGAGCCAGCCTCCTCCTGCGGCACCAACGGCCTCTGCGACGGCCGCGGCGGCTGCCAGCTGCGGGCGCAGGGCAGCCCCTGCGGCGCGGCCTCGTGCAAGGGCGCCTCCGAGCTCGTCGAGGCCCCCCTCTGCGACGGGCGCGGGGTCTGCGCCGAGGGCGACACCCTATCTTGCGCCGAGTACCGCTGCGTCGCGGGCGCCTGTCTCACGGGCTGCACCTTCGACACCCAGTGCGCCGACTCGGCCTACTGCGAGGCGACCGGCGGCGACTGCCTGCCAAAGAAGCCCGCCGGCGCCCCGTGCTCGCTCCCGAAGGAGTGCCTCAGCGGGCAGTGCAGGGCCGGCGCCTGCGAGCTCGACAGCGACGAGGACGGCATCGCCGACAGCGAGGACAACTGCCCTGCGGTCCCGAACACGCTCCAGGCCAACACCGATGGCGGCCTGCCTGCGGGCGATCTCCTCGGCGACGCCTGCGACGAGGACGACGACGCCGACGGCGTCGGCGATAGGGTGGACAACTGCCCCCTCGTCGCGAACCCCGACCAGGCCGACGTCAACCGCGATGGGGTCGGCGACGCCTGCGATTGCAGCAACCCGCGCAAGCCCGACGGCAGCCCCTGCGACGACGGCAACGCCTGCACGCAGACCGATACCTGCCAGAACGGCGCCTGCGTCGGCGGAGATCCCTTCGTGTGCCCGCAGCCCGACACCTCCACCTGCAGGCGCGCCGTCTGCGCGCCGGCCACCGGCGCCTGCGCGAGGCGCTACAAGCTCGACGGGGCGCCCTGTCCAGGCGGCGAGTGCATCGCCGGGGGCTGCTTGCTCGCGGAGGCTGCCAGCGGCTCCGGAGGCGGCGCGGGGGGCGAGGGCCAGGGCGGAGAGGGCGGCGGCGGCCAGGGCGGAGAGGGCGGCGGCGGCGGCCAGGGCGGCGGCGGCCAGGGCGGCGACGCCGCCGCGAATGGCTCCAGCGGGTCCGGCGGCACCGGCGGCAACGCCGGCGGCGCGTCTCCGGCGCCTGCACCGGAGGGGAGCGCCCCGCCGCGCGCGCACGGCAACGGCTGCGCCCTGGCGCGTGGCGCCGGTCCTGACCCGGGCGGCTCGTCCGTGCCCTGGCTCCTCCTCGCCGCGCTGCTCGCCGCGCGGTCCTGGGGTTTCCGCAAGGCAGGCTAATTTACCGCGGTTCGCCGAGTTCTCGCTGGTCGTGCCCTTCCGACAGGCTCCCGGGCGGTTCGGTCATGCCTCGCTCACGCGCAACCAGGGACGAACTTGGGCAACGATTTTGCCGTGCCGAACCGTCGCGAACCGTCGCATTTGCCGCGATTTTGGGGGCACCAGGCGATTGATCGCCCCCCTTCGGAGGGCATGGACCCAACCCGGGACCAACCAGTGAGCCCGGGGCTTGGCGTGCTCGCGCCGGCCGACCCGTCGCCTCGGGCCGCCGTGGTCGCCTCGCTCGCCGGCACTCTGAGTCGCGCCGTCGCCCTCGGGGATGAGGAGGCGGCCCGTGTAGTTCACGAGGCGATCGGGCGGCTGCTCGGGCTGCCGGTGTCACCGAAGCGGTGAGCAAGCTCGCGCGGACAAATATCCTGCCGTATCGGGAAGACCTGACTCCGCCCGTAGCAAGAAGGCGGCCATCTGGCCGCCGTGCTCGCGCGCAGGGGACAACGACGCCGGTTGTGCGCCGCAGGACACGGGCAGCCTTCCGTCGCGGATCGGCTGGCCCACATCGCCGGCAAGAGAGCGAGTGCCATAAAGACGAAGTTGCGGTGGCGAACCGGTGCGATCCGCCCGGCGCTCGGTGGGCTGCTCGCGTTGCCGGCGGCACCGGAGGGGCAAGCGCGCTCGCATCCTTAGGGTGAAGCCTCGGGCCTCCGGGAGTGGCCTTTCCGGATCCCGAACCGCGTCCTCGAGCAGTAGGCGCCGTCCCTACGGACCGTTGAGGCGCGCGATCTCGTGGAGCAGCTCCGGCTCATACGGCCCCGGGAGGGCATCGTGCTCCTCGTCGGCGGAGGCGAGCAGGTCACCCTGCTCGCCGGCTCCTGAAGCTGCCCGTCGAGACCGCGCTCTCGCGGCTCCGCCTCGGCCGCAAGGACCTCGCACATGTGCTCACGCGGCGATCTGCGAATAACCGGCAAGGTGCGAGACGGTGACGACGTGGGTCCCCGCGCCGAGCAGGTCACTGATGAAGGTGCGGCGGACGTCGTGCGGCGAGAAGCCGTTGACCCCGGCGCGCCGCGATCCGGTCGAGGATGCCGTACACGGCCCGATCGGTCAGGCCCGCCGCTCGATCTACATGGGCTTACTGATCGGGTGGAGGAACGGCCGGTACGATCGCCGTGCGAGTGCGCCAAGCGGCGCGCCTCCGAGTCCTCCACGGAACCTTCAACTCGGCGAAGGGCTAGCCCGGACCGCGGCTGCGCTCTTGAGTGCTCGGCGCTCCATGCCATTCCCCACCTGCTGAGCGTCGCGCCCACACTCCAGGGGGCGGATTCGCTGGGACCGCGCTGCCGCTGTTGCTTCGCCCCCGAGCGCGGGCCGCGCACTAGCGATGCTGCGCCACGATCCGTCTTGTACGGAACGTGAGCCGGGCTCGAATCCTCCGTCCGCCCCCTTGCGAAGCCGGTACGAGTGCCTATGCTCTCGCCCCCCTGGACAGGAGGCGATCTCATGCAGAAAGACGAACTATCCCCCGAAGAAGCCTACGATCTCATCGCGTCACAGCTTCGCGACCGAATGAGCGAGTACCTAGCCGCGATCGACGCCTTCCCGAACGTTGACCCGTTGGCGAAGGTGGACATCTGGAATGCGGTGGTCAACAAGCGCAACGAGATCGACCAACTCCAGGCTCAACTCTCCGAGACCGCAACGGAGCTGCGCGCACAAGCTCCGCAAACGGCGACTGCTGCGGCGTCTCTCCTCTACAGAGCTTGTCGTGCGGTGAGCTGGGACGTCCCGCAGCAGAACGACGAGCGCGTGCTCGCGCACTGGTGCCAGCAGCAAGCCTTAGCCATCCGGGATCCGGTGGCGCGACAGTCGGCGTTGGACTGGATTAGACGAGCACTTCGCTACGCTCAGGCTGGCCGCTCGGGTCCTACCGTGACCTGTGTGACGAACGCGAAGCAGTTGCTCAGCCGCTAGTTAGGCCTGCACCGACATCCAGCACACGCATCGCACACCACGAGTGCCTTCCCGAGCCCTGTCCGCGAGTTTTGAGATCGGGTAGTGCAGCCACGCTCCGGGGCATGTCATATTGGGGGTCATGTGGCCAGCCCGGGCCTCGGGCTCGCTCTGCGGATGGGCCGCTGCCTGTGCGAACGCAAGGCCCCGCGCGCGTGCACGAGTCCGGCGGACATCCTTGCGCGGCGGAGGCGTCGCGCGTCATCCGGGGATCGAGTACGTTAGGTAGGTAGGCATGGCTGAAATGGATCAGAAGCTTCTGGCAGGGCAACTCCTCGCCGTTCGAGAGCATGCGAAGCGCGCTGCCATCGCGGTCGTCGAGGAGGCGGGCGACAAGATGTTCGTCGGCTGCTGTACGCTCTTCAGGCGCAACAATCGCAAATTCCTCATCACCGCCGAGCACGTCGCAAGTGCAATCAGTCGTGGCGACGTCGCCCTCGCAATCAGCGAGAACCGTTCCGAGCTCTGGACGCCTGGACGCGGGCAACTTGCATCGACCACGGACCATGATGTCGCGGTGATGGAGTTGAAGGACCAGGAATTCCTTGAACGTCTGCAGAAGGCGGGCTACCGCGAGTTCCTGGATGATCGCGACGTGCAGCGTGGACCGCTTCCCCCGGACTTCCTGCTCTACGGATACCCGGCCGAGGACGTGAAGGTCAATGGCGATGATCTGAATGCGCGGCCGAGCATGATCACCACGCAGCAGTATTCCGGGACGCCGAGCGGCCTGAAACGCCCACTGAGCGGGTACGACCTCTTCCTCGCTTGGCAAGGGGCTTCGAAAGACCTCACGGGCATCAGCGGCACGCCCGTGTGGGCCGTCACGAACGGGCCTTCTGCGGGCGCCGGTGTGTGGACCCCCGACCAGGCGATGAAGGTGTGCGCCGTCGAGACCTCGGCGCTGCGGGGCGAATGGATTCGCGCCACGCGCTGGGAGATCGTCGAGGCAGTCCTGCAGCGTCTCTGATCAGTTCCCGCCGCCGCCTGCTTGCCGCCTGGCCTTATCCTGCACAGGCGCGGGCCTGTCCTTGCTCCCCCGCCCACGTCGCGGCCGTGCTCAAGCTGCACGAACTTCGCCTCGATCTCGGCTACCGACATGCCGCCGCTGGCCAGCGCCACCTCTACCTCGCGCGCGGACGCCACCTGCGCCGCCTGCTCACCCATCCGCCGGAACTCGGAGATAGTACTTGTCCCGCACCTTTCCGCCGGCGCTTCGGGCTCATCGCCCGCGCGCTCCTGCCTGCTCTGCCCCGTCAGCGTCCTGCCACCCGGCCGCAAGCTCCTTCTTGGCCTCCATGCGCTTGAGCTCGCCTGCAACACGAGCACCGCCGAGGCCGGGTCCCAGGCACCGTCCCCAACCTATCCGCGTCGTCGGCCGGACGGGCATCATCCCACAGTCCCGCTCATGTTGCCCGATCCGCCAAGCATCAGTGGATCGGTCGGGCGGGGCATCCGACCGGCAGCGGCCCCGAAGCACATCATCCGAAGCTCGCGGCCTCCGGTCGCCGCCGACGCGCCTCCGCCTTGATCCTTTCCGTCCCGCCCGCGTAACGTCGGCATCGTGCCGATGGTGCAGAAGCGAACCGTTCTCGAACACCTCACCCGCGACGAGCTGATCTCCATCGCCGACGCGTTCGACGTCCACGTCCAGGACCGGCGGAGCAAGGAGAAGCTGGTCGATGCCGTGGCGGCCTCCAGGAGCGCCACGCTGGCCGCCGTGCTGGCGTCGTACTCGCGGGACCGGCTGAAGGAGCTCTGCCGGGTGCTGCACCTCGATGACGGCGGCCGGGAGAAGGCCGTGCTGGTCGCGAGGCTCACCGGCGGGAAGGCGTCCGAGCCGCCGGCGCCTCCGAGGGCGAACGGGGCGGCGCGGGCGGCGCCCGAGCAGGTCGAGCTGGCCCTCGGGGAGAAGCTCACGATCGACCGGCTCGAACGGCATCTCTGGTCGGCCGCGGACATCCTGCGGGGGTCGATCGACTCGAGCGATTACAAGAACTTCATCTTCGGGCTGCTCTTCCTGAAGCGCCTGAGCGACCGGTTCCACGAGGAGGTCGAGGCGCTGAAGGGCGTGCCGAACGCTGATCCCGAGGACCGCGACGAGCACGACTTCTTCGTGCCGAAGCAGGCCCGGTGGTCCGAGCTGCAGAAGGTCGCGAGCCAGGTCGGCAACGCGCTCAACAAGGCCGCATCGGCGCTGGAAGACGAGAATCCGCAGCTCGAAGGGGTGCTCGCCGGGATCGATTTCAACGACGAGCGGAAGCTCGGCGACGCGAAGAACCGGGACGTGGTGCTGGGGCGGCTGGTGCAGCACTTCTCGAAGCTGTCGCTCAAGAACGCGGACCTGTCCGAGCCGGACATGCTGGGCCGGGCGTACGAGTACCTGATCGAGAAGTTCGCGGACGACGCCGGCAAGAAGGGCGGGGAGTTCTACACACCGCGCATGGTCGTGCGGCTCATCGTCGAGCTCCTGGAGCCCAGGGCGGGACTGCGGATCTGCGACCCGACCGCCGGCTCGGGCGGCATGCTGATCGAGTGCGCCCACTACCTGGAGCGGCACGGGCAGAACCCGAAGGACCTGTCGCTCTACGGCCAGGAGAAAAACCTGGGGACCTGGGCCATTTGCAAGATGAACATGCTGCTCCACGGGCTGCCCAGCGCACGGATCGAAAAGGGGGACACGATCCGCGATCCGAAGCTGCGGAACAAAGAGGGGCTGATGGTGTTCGACCGGGTGATCGCCAATCCGCCGTTCTCGCTCGACGAATGGGGGCGCGAGGTGGCCGAGAACGATCCGTACCGACGCTTCCCCTTCGGCGTGCCGCCCAAGACCAAGGGGGACCTCGCCTTCGTGCAGCACATGATCGCGACCACCGATAATAAGACGGGCAAGGTGGGGGTCGTGATGCCACACGGGGTGCTGTTCCGTGGGGCCGCGGAGGGGGAGATCCGCAAGGGCATGCTGGAGGCGGATCTCGTCGAGGCCGTGGTGGGGCTGCCGACGAACCTGTTCTATGGGACGGGGATCCCGGCAGCGGTGCTGGTGCTCAACAGGAGCAAGGCGGCCGGACGGAAGAAGAAGGTGCTGTTCGTCGAGGCGTCGCGGGAGTTCAAGGAGGGGTCAGCGCAGAACTTCCTGCGGGAGGAGGACGTCAAGAAGATCGCGGTGACGTTCAAGGCCTTCAAGGACGTGGACAAGTACGCGCGGGTCGTGGGGATCGAGGAGATCGAGAAGAACGACTTCAACCTGAACATCTCGCGATACGTGCAGACGACCGAGGCAGCGGAGAGGGTCGAGGTGGCGCATGCGCTGCAGACGCTGCGCGAGTTGGAGAAGAAGCGGGGGGAGGCCGAGGCGCGGATGAATGCCTACCTCAAGGAGCTGGGGTATGACGCCTGAAGGCTGGCGCACGGATCGGCTTGGCAGCTTGCTTGACGGCATTGACGCCGGCTGGAGCCCGCAATGTGAGGGTCGACCGGCAAACGATGATGAATGGGGAGTCCTCAAGGTCAGCGCCGTCACGTCGGGAGTTTACCGGCCCACCGAAAACAAAGCGCTCCCTAGTTCGCAGGTGCCGAAGCCAGAACTCGAAGTGCATGATGGCGATCTCCTTCTTGCCCGCGCAAACGGCGTGTTGGAACTCGTAGGACGTACTGCTATCGTTCGTCATACGCGCCCGCGGTTGATGCTTTCGGACAAGATTCTTCGCATTCGCCCAAGGAATGCCACTGCGGATGCCGCCTTTCTGCACGCCTTGCTTTCCTCCTCATCGGCCAGAGATAGGCTAACAACGGTCACCGGCGGAAGCCACATGCGAAACATCTCGCAAGGTGCGCTTCGGGATCTTCATGTATGCTGTCCTCCGCTTGGCGAGCAACGGAAGATCGCCGCCATCCTCTCCTCCGTGGACGACGCCATCGAGGCCACCCAGGCGGTCATCGACCAGCTCCAGGTCGTCAAGAAGGCGATGATGACCGAGCTGCTAACGCGAGGGCTTCCCGGCCGGCACACGCGGTTCAAGAAGACCGAGATCGGGGAGGTGCCGGAGGAGTGGCATATCGCGTCTATCGGCGAACTCGCAGAATTCTCAGGAGGCAAAGGCTTTACGCCGAGAGATTGGGCCAGCGCCGGGCTACCGATCATCCGAATCCAGAACCTCAACGGCTCGAAGGATTTCAACTATTATGCCGGACAGCCAGACGATGACTGGCTCGTGCAACCCGGAACGCTGCTCTTTGCCTGGGCGGGCAGTAGAGGAGCGTCTTTCGGGCCATGCATCTGGCCAGGTCCTCTAGGAGTTCTGAATCAACACATCCACCGCCTCGCGCCTGATCGTCGACGAGTTTCAAAGCTCTTCATGTACTACCTTCTACGCCTCGTCACCGAGGAGGTCGAGAAGCGGGCGCACGGATTCAAGGACACCTTGGTTCACCTGCGCAAGTCCGAGCTAACAGGGTGGCCGGTTGCTTTACCTCCCCTGAACGAACAAGAGAAAATCGTTGAGCTCCTTGAAGCTATAGGCTCAAGAATCTCCGTGGAGCAAGCCGCGCTCGAATCGTTGAAATCAGCAAAGACAACACTCGCCCAAGCGCTCCTCACCGGCGAAATCCGCGTCACCCCCGACGAGGCCGCGCCATGACCCCGCCCGGCAACGCCTGGAACGAGCTCTCCCTCTCCGAGGACCCCGCCGTCGCCCTCCTCCAGAAGCTCGGCTTCCGCTACGTCGCCCCCGAGATCCTCGAAGCCGAGCGCGAGAGCGTCAAGGTGCCGCTCCTCCCCTCCCGTCTCGCAAAGGCCCTCAAGAAGCTCAACCCCTGGCTCTCCGACGACAATCTGCACAAGGCCGTCCGCTCCGTCGGCGCCGTCCAGTCGGCGACGCTCATCGAGGCGAGCGAGGAGGTCTACGAGACCCTCGTCCACACCCGCTCGTTCGAGCAGGACCTCGGCGACGGCCGCAAGAGCCACGATGTCCGCTTCTTCGACTTCGACAACCCTACCAACAACGAGCTCCTCGTCACCCGCCAGTACGCGGTGAAGGGCGCCAAGAAGACCATCTACCCCGACATCGTGGTCTTCATCAACGGCATCCCCCTCGCCGTCATCGAGTGCAAAAGCCCCAAGCTCGGTGAGGCCTGGAAGCTCGAGGCGATCGACCAGTTCAGCCGCTACCAGGAGCTCGACGATAAGTACCGCGAGCTCGGCGCCCCCAGGCTGTTCGAGACCGTGCAGGTCCTCATCGCTACCTGCCGTCAAGCCGCCGTCTACGGCACGGTCACCACCCCGTATCGCTTCTTCGCCGAGTGGAAGACCACCTGGCCAATGACCCCGGAGAAGCTCCGCGCCCTCGTCGGCCGCGAGCCGACCGCACAGGACGTCACCCTGGCAGGGCTGCTCGCCCCGCAGAACCTCCTCGACCTCGTCCGGAACTTCGTTGCCTTCGACCCCGACCGCGACACGGGCCGCGTCGTCCGCAAGCTCTGCCGCTACCAGCAGTTCACCGCCGTCAACAAGGCCATCGAGCGCGCCCGCACGGCCAAGAAGCCGGACGACCGCGGCGGCGTCGTCTGGCACACGCAGGGGTCGGGCAAGAGCCTCACCATGCTGTGGCTCGCGCTCAAGCTCCGCCGCGATCCGCTGCACGAGAACCCCACCCTCGTGCTCGTCACCGATCGCAAGGACCTCGACGCGCAGATCACCGGAACCTTCCAGGCCTGCAAGTTCCCCAACCCCGAACGGGCCGAGAGCGTCCGGCACCTGCGCGAGCTGCTCTCGGGCCCTCCGGGAAAGACCGTGCTCACCACGGTGCAGAAGTTCCAGGAGCTCGCCGCCACCGGCGGGAGCTCCGGAAAGCGCGCCGCCCGGAAGGAGCACCCCGTCCTCTCCGAGGCGCACAACCTCTTCGTCCTCACCGACGAGGCCCACCGCACCCAGTACGGCGGGCTCGCCGCGAACATGCGCAAGGCGCTGCCCAACGCGGCGTTCTTCGGCTTCACGGGCACGCCGATCGACAAGAAGGACCGCTCGACCCTCTCGACCTTCGGCCCGTACATCGACACGTACACCATCGAGCAGGCCGTCGCCGACGGGGCCACCGTGCCCATCTTCTACGAGGGCCGGCTCCCCGCGCTGCGGATCATCGGCAACACGCTCGACGCCCTCTTCGACCGCGTGTTCGCCGATCGGTCGGACGAAGAGCGCGAGGCGATCAAGAAGAGATACGCGAACGAGCAGACGCTCGCCGGGGCGCCAAAACGGGTCGAGACGATCTGCCTCGACCTCCTCGACCACTATGCAAAAGCCATCCAGCCCGGCGGCTTCAAGGCCCAGGTCGTGGCCTGCACCCGCGAGAACGCCGTGCTGTACAAGGAGACGCTCGATCGCCTCCACGGACCGCAGTCGGCGATCATCATCTCGGGGTCGAACAAGGACGCCACGCACCTCGTCAAGCACCACACGAGCGAGGAGCAAAGGACGGCCCTGATCGACCGCTTCCTCGCGAAGGACGACCCGCTCAAGATCCTCGTCGTCTGCGATATGCTGCTCACCGGCTTCGACGCCCCGATCGAGCAGGTCATGTACCTCGACTCCCCGCTGAAAGAGCACACGCTGCTCCAGGCAATCGCCCGCGTGAACCGGACCGCCGACGGGAAGAGCTATGGCCTGGTCATCGACTACTGGGGCGTCTCGGAGGCGCTCACCGAGGCGCTCGAGATCTTCGCCCCCTCCGAGGTAAAGGGCGCCATGACGCCGAAGAGCGACGAGCTCCCGCGGCTCCAGGCGCGGCACGCGGCGGCCGTGCGGTTCTTCGTCCGGGTGAAGGACAAGGACGATCTCGACGCGTGTGTCGCCGTCCTGGAGCCGGAGGACGTCCGGGCCGAGTTCGACGCGGCCTTCAAGAGATTCTCGCAGAGCCTCGACATGCTGCTGCCGGATCCGAGCGCGCTGCCCTATGTCGCGGACGCGCGCTGGCTCGGAAAGATCCGGCAGGCGGCGGCCGCCAAGTTCCGCGACAAGAAGATCGATATCGCCGACTGCGGGGCCAAGGTCCGGAAGCTCATCGAAGAGGCGGTCGCGGCGGACGGGATCGAGATCCTGGTCAAGCCAATATCGCTCTTCGCGCCGGAGCTCGAGGAGAAGCTCAAGAAGCTGAAGACCCCGGAGGCGCGGGCGAGCGAGATGGAACACGCGATCCGGGACGAGATCCACGTTCGGCTCGACGATGACCCCGTGTTCTTCACGTCCTTGCGTGAGCGGCTGGAGCAGATCATCGAGGACCGCAAGGCGAAGCGCATCGACGCGGCCAGGGAGCTTCAGCGGCTCGAGGACGAGATCCGCAAGAAGATACGAGCGCGGGCGGAGACCGCTGCGACGCTGGGCCTCTCGGAGACGGGGCTCGCCATCTACGGACTCATCTCGGAGCGCAAGCCCCTGACCGCCGCGGAGAAGACGGGGAACGCGTACGGGAAGGTGGACGAGTCCAAGAAGGAGCTGGCTTCGCTGCTGGAAGAGCAGCTCGAGCCCCAGGTGTCGCTCGTCGACTGGGTGCACAAGGACGATGTGCAACGGGAGATGCGCAAACGCATCAAGCGGCAGCTGCGGGCGGCGGGGTTTGCCGACGACAAGCTCGACGCGACGGCGGACAGCATCGTCGACCTGATGAAGCGGCGCAGAGGCCGGTGATGCTTCCGGAGCGGTCCGAGGTGACGTGGGGCACAACGCACCTCGCCTACGAGATCCGGCGGAGCGCCCGGAGATCCACGGTGTCGATCGCGATCGACCCGGCCCTCGGGCTCGTCGTGACGGCGCCCCAGGCGACGCCCATCGCGCGGCTGGACTCGGTGGTTCGGTCGAAGGCCCACTGGATCGTCCCGCGGCTCAAGCGCCGGAGCGAGCGGCCCCCCACCTGCAGCGCGCGAGAGTTCGTGAGCGGAGAGTCGGTCCTTTATCTCGGGCGGCAGTTCCGGCTCCGCTTGCTCCCCGAGCAGGAGCCGCGCCCGCTGGCCCTCCGTGGCGGATGGCTAGAGCTGCCGCTCCCTCGGGGGCTCGCGCCCGAGCACCACGGCGCGTACGCGCGGGCGGCGCTGGTCGACTGGTACAGGCGGCGGGCCACGGAGCGCCTCCCCGCGTGGGCCGCGCCGTGGGCGCAGCGGCTCGACGTGTCGTTCCGGCGCCTCCTGGTGACCGACCAGGCCAAGCGCTGGGGGAGCTGCTCCCGCGGCGTTCTCCGGCTCAACTGGCGCATCGTGCAGGCGCCGAGGGCGCTTGTCGACTACGTGCTCGCCCACGAGCTCACGCACCTGATCCACGATCGCCATGGGCGGGATTTTTGGGCAGCGCTCGGCAGGGTGATGCCCGACTACGAGGCGCGGAGGGCCCGCCTGGGAGAGCTCGGGCCAGCGCTTCTGTGGTGACCCTTTCTCGCCCTACCGCCGCTCCTTCTCGCCAGGCGTGCCGCAGTCTGGCGAGGCGCGTGCGATCGAGCCTGCCGTGACCTAACCTCCGCCAGGCAACTACCCTTTCTTCGGCCGGCCGCGCTTCACCTCCGGCAGTTCCCGCCGGCGGAACAGCACCCCAGGCGGCACGCGGAGCACGTCGGCCAGCTTCACGAGGACTGCCACCCCGACGTTGGTCTTGGCGCGCTCGATCTCCTGGAGGAAGCGGAGGGCGATCCCAGCTGCTTCGGCAAGCTCTTGCTGCGTCATGCCGCGCTTCAGGCGGATCCGACGGACGTTGGCCGCGATGAAGCCGAGCACCTCCTCCAGTCGAGCATCAGGCATGGCGAAGGTGTGGCCTCCTGTCCAATCTGAAATGACGCGGCATACAGCGCATTTCTATTGCCGTGCCCTCCTGCACCACCTAAGCTTCCCAGACGCAAGTGCTGCCCGCGACGGCGCCAACCGTCCGGGCAGCGTGGCCGAACCCCGCTTGCACGAGGTCCGACATGGAAACAGTACGTCCACGCCCTGAACGGGGCCAAGAGATCGATCCGTCCTCCCGCCGCCGCCCCCGTCCAGCTGCTTGCAGCCGGCTCGCCGGTCTGCCTAGAGGCCGGCACCAGCCATCTCACCCCGCCGTCTACCTCGAAGCCACCGCGCTCCTCGAACAGCGTCCGCTCATCCGCAGCACCCTCCGCGCCCGCGGCGTTCTCCCCGCCGATCTCGACGACGTCACGCAGGACACCGTCCTCGGCGCGTGGCGCAGCATGCGCGCCGGCCGCTTCCGCCCGCCCCCGGCTCTTGCTCCCGCCGACGCCCTCCGCACCTGGCTCGCCGGTGTCGCCTCGCGACAGGCTTCGCACTACCGAGACAAGGCCTACCGCCGGCACGAAGCATCCCCGCTCGATCTTCAGCGTCTCTCCGCGTTCGCCACCCCCTCTCCGGAGGAGCGCCTCGTCGCGCGCGGTTTGCTTCGTGCCTTCAACCGCCTCCGCCCTGAGCTTCGCGAGGTCTTGGCGCTCACCGCCACCGGCCTGACGATGCTCGAGATCGCCGAATCCCTCGCAATCCCAAGGCCGACGGTGGCTACGCGGCTCCGTCTGGCGCGGCGCCTGTTCGCCCGCTCCCTCGCTCGCTGCCGGAGGTGGTCGCGATGAGCCGCGCCGTGCAGAGCGCCTGCATGAAGGCGCTCGCGGATCTCCTCCCGGCCCTCGACCCGCCGCGCTTAGCGCCCGCCAAGGGGGCGTCATGAGCGAGGCGGCCGAGAGCCCCCCTGCCGCCACGCTCGTCGACGTGCCCACCGCCCCAGAGGCCACGCTCGTCGACTTGGTGCTCGGCCTGCCCGGTGCGGCCTCGCGCGTGCTCGCCATGCACGGCCTGCTGGAACTCGGGCACCTGACGCCCTACGCGGTCGCGCAGCGGACCGAGCTTGCGCCCGAAGACGCGCTGCGGCTGCTGGCCGCCCTGGAGCTCGGGCGGCGCGTGCACGCCGCGCGCACGCGCCGCCCGAGGCGCTTGCGCTCGCCGCGAGACATCGCCCGCTTCTTCGAACCCATGCTCGCCCACCTCGTGCACGAGGAGCTCTGGATGGCGGCGCTCGACGTACACCACGGCGTGCGCGGCGTCCGCATGCTCTCGCGCGGCGGACTCATCAGCACCGTCGTCCAGCAGACGGATGTGCTGCGTGCCTCGCTCGAGATGACCGCCACCTCGTTCGTGCTCTGTCACAACCATCCAAGCGGCGACCCGAAGCCCACCGACGAGGACGTGTTCCTGACCAACGCTGTGGAGCACGCCGCGCACCTGCTCGGGGTACCCCTCGCCGATCACGTCATCGTCACGCCTGCCGGGCGCTTCTCCTCCGTGTTCCGGCGCTGACGCCGGTCCGGGGCTGCGGCCGGGCCTGCGTGACGCCAACACACGTCGGCAATTGCCGTTGTCGCCGGCATCTCCTCACGGATGGGGGGCGGACCCCCGGGCAACTTCCGAGCCACGCGGTACAACATCTCCCGTGAATCCTCCAGCAACCGAAACCCGCAAGTTGCCCGCCGCGGAGCCATGCTGCCGTTGAAGGCGAGCGCGATGGGAACGGACCTGCCCCTCATCATCGACGGATCCAGTTACCGCCAGCACCTCGCCGAGCCCGGGGACAGGTAGGCTGGCGAGCGCTCCACGCGCCGGGGCGAGTGCGCCGCGATCTGGCCTGCCCAGTTGTAAGCGGCCACTCAGTTCCGCCGGCACCTCCCCCAGCACTGGGACGGGCGCGCCGGCGAGCACTCCGCGCACGGAGCGAGCGCGCCGCGACGTCACATGCCCCTCGTCGCACCAGGATCACGATCACGCCGCTCGCGGCCAGCACGGTGTGGTGCCGGTGAATCGTCGAAGAGGTCCGGAGATGATCAGCCCGAGGGCGCCGCCGATGGTGGGTGGGGGCAGCCGAGCTGCCCTCCTTGCGGGCCTCCCCCGCCCAGCGCCCGCGACGTGAGGCGGTGCGCCACGGAGACACAGTCGTCTAAGATCGCTACCCTGGCGGCACCGAGACGCGCATGCCCACCCTCCGCCTCGCTGCAGCTCAGCTCCACTACCACCCCGCTTTCGAAGGAAACGGCCAGCAACCCCTCCGCGAGCCCACCGGCACATGAGAAGGCGCCAGCCTTTCGGCCCTGCGCGCCAACACCCCCGAGGGTGAGCGCCTTCTGCGGCAGCTCCGCGAGCGCATCGAGAAGGTGTATCTTATCGCCTATCGCCCCCGCCTCAAGGCCGTCGTCCGCTTCGCGGCCGGCCTCGCGATCGATCTGCTGGTGCTGCCCGAGTATGCCGTGCCGCTCGCGCTCTTGCCCGCGGTGGCCGAGGCCGCGGGCGAGCGCATGACCGTTATCGCGGGCACGCACACCGTGACGCCCGAGGGGGTGCGCAAGTCGGGCCTCTACGAAAAGCTCGCGTTCACGCCCAAGCCAACGATCGGATCGGCGGTGGCGCCGGTGCTGCGGGGCGGGCGCGCGGTTGCGGCGGTGCTCAAACTCAGCGCCTCGCAGTGGGAGCCGGATCTCCGGCTCGGGTCGGCGTGGGAGCCGGTGCTGATCGGGGAGGAACGGCTCGGGGTCCTCATCTGCCTCGACTTCCTCAAGCTGCGCGACGGAGACGTGGCGCCGAAGGTCGGGCCGCGTTTCGACCACTGCTCGCTGTTTGCGGTGCCGTCCCTGACGCCGATGCTGAGTGTGGGGCACTTCGCGTCCAACGGGGAAGAGGGGATCTACGGCTACGGGCGGCCGGTGGTGTATGCGAACCGGGCGCGGGAGGGCGGGACGCGGATCTTCGTGGTCGGGGCGGAGAGCGCGGAGGGTGCGGGGATCCTCGCGGCAGGGACGTCGCCGCCGGTGTTGCCGGCGGGGGTGGAGGGGGTGGTGATGGCGGAGGTGCGCTTCGGGGAGATGCGGGAGCGGTATCGGCCCGTGGTGTCGTCTCGGCCGCTGGGGGCAGCCGTGGTGCTGGACGCGGGGGCGTGGCCGGAACTGCGGGCCGCGGAGGAAGCACTGCTTTCGGCGGGGGAGGCGGAGCAGGCATTCGCGCAGGTCGAGGCGGGGGAGCAGGTGTTCCGGAAGGCGGCTGTGGAGCAGCGGTTGCCGGCGATTGCGCGGGAGCGATGGGGGTGGCTCGGGGACGGCGCACCGGGAATCACGCAGATAGATCACCTGCACGTCCTGGCACGGGATGTCTGGGTGGAAGGGGTCGCATCGGAGGCGGAGATCGAGCGGGCGCTGGTGGAGGGGGCGGCGCAGGTGCTGCGGGAAGTGGAGAAAGCGGCGCCGACGGGGTCGAAGGTCGTGACGGTCCGGGGGTTGCTGGAAGGGGAGGTGTTGAAGCGGTTCGAGGGGGTGGCGGCGGACGCGGAGGTGCTGAAGGGGGTGACAGAAGGGCTCGTGCCGGAGCCGGAGCGGGTGTCGCTGCCAGGGCCGGCGGAGGATGGGTCGTTCCAGCGGTGGGTCATGGATCCGGGACCGTTTCCGGTGAAGCTGACGAAGCGCGGGTATACGGCCTACCGCCAGACTTCCGATAAGCAGTGGCTCCGTGTGGAAGAAGTGATCGACAAGGACCGCGGCCGGTCTTACATCAGTCATCCCGTAGCCAAGCGCGCAGAAATGGCAATTGAGCGAGGCGCCGGACTCTTGGCGCTCTGGGGACACGCACCTGCATGGGTTGCGAGCGGCCCTGGGGGCTTCGAGTATATCGTCTTGACGAACGGGCGTCCGATCGTCTGTGCCAATGCAGGCATGCCTTCCGAGGAACACATGCGAGATGCGAGGACCCCCACTAGTACTACAGCCGTACTTGGTCCGAGGTGCGGCTGTAGGCATCGAAATCGTCGAGAAATCCCTGTCCGTTTGCCGTCTACAGCCGCAGATGGGCCGCAAGTACGGCTGTAGTACTAGAGCGCCAATCATATTGAAAACCGTCTCATTCCAATAGGTTACGCCGCCTCCATCAGCCGCTGGGCAGACTCGAGATTCTGGATCGCTGCTGCGCGCCGGAGGTCGAACAGGTTTCTCCTGGCGCCGATGTAGCGCGCGCTGTGTCCTTTGCGCGCCGCGATGTGGGCGAGGGCATGCTCCACAGGGATCCGCTGCCGGAGCACGGCGCGTCCTGGCCCGGTCTGCTGCAGCTTCCGGAACTTGCTCTGCAAAGCTTCGTCCTCGGCTATGGATACGGTCCGCCCTCGTCCCGACGCGGCTTGGGTGCATTTGGCTCGGAGGGGGCACGCACCACACTCCTCGGGATCGAACTCGACCGTGTCGCCCGGCTCGAACATTTCGACCTGGCCCGCGGGACACGTGATTGTCTTGGCGCGCAGGTCGATCTTGAAGTCGCGCTTGCTGAACATGTCAGGTCTGCGAGCCCGCTGCCCCCACGGCTTCGAGAACACCTGGCCGTCATCGCGGATTACATCGTCCACGACGGGACTGTTCACGTAGGCGCGATCGATGTGCAGCTCAACGAGGCGTCGCCCCTGATGCTGGATGTCCTTGGCGATCGGCGGGGGAACGGGGACGTGTGTCCTCGTGCCGCGCCGGGTGCTTCCAGATTGTAATCGAGCTCTCGGTTTCGCACCGAGGCGCCGCGCGCACCTCGTTCTCGGCAACTCGGTCCCCCTGGGAGCGAAATCTAGGCTGAGAGAGCGGCTGAGCGGGGCGCGCACGCGCGGATCGGACCGTACCCAGGCAACCACCGTGGAGTACGTTTTGTCGCGACGGGTCGGCATAGCCAAAAGCAAAGCTAGCACATCAACTCTCCACGGTAAACAGCCGCAGAGGGAGGTGTACTCGTAACCGCCCGACCATGGCCACGGGCGCGGCCCGTTGCGGCGCTCGTCAGGGTCGACGAGACTGAACGCGGGGCGGCGTCGGCCCACGGCCCGGGGCGAGCACAGGGCCGGGCCTGGAACGGTGCCCGCCGAGGCGGCCTCCGCCCGCGTCGCGCCGAGGTCTGCGTTGTTCAGGTCGCGTCGGCGTCGCCGGTGGTCGGAGCAGCGCGCGACGAGCTCGCCCAGGCGTCGGGCAGCAGTTCGTGCAGCCGCTCGCGCGGCCAGCCCGCCTGCAACTTGCCGATTACGTCCGTCGCCCAGGTGAGCGGGTTGGCTCCGTGTATCCGACACGAGCCGAAGATCGTATAGCCGATGGCCAGGCGCTTAGCTCCCTTGTCGGAGCCCGCGAACAAGTAGTTTTTCCTGTTATGTGGAGCTCCACATAAAAGAAAGAACTGGATTTTCGTCGGCAGCAACGACGGCGCCGAGTGGAATGCCACCATCCTCTCGCTCATCGCCTCCTGTGCGCTGCACGGCATCGAGCCCTGGGCTTACTTGCGCGACGTGCTCATCCTGCTGCCCACTTGGCCGCCCGAGAGTTTCATTGAGCTCGCTCCCAAGTCCTGGAAGCAGACCCTCGAGCACGCCGATGCTCGGCAGCGGCTCGCGGCCAGTCCGTGGCCCCGCGGCGCGCCGGCTGCGACGCCCAGCTGACCGCGGCTCCCCCTCGTCGGCCACTGCCGCCCCCTCGCCGGCCGCCGGGCGTGCGGCTCGCCGGCTTGGGCGTGCTGGCACGACCTCATCGACGCTCCCCCTGTCGAGGCGTGGCGTCCGGCACCTTCTCGGCCTCGGCAACGCCGGCTTCGTCGGAGCATCGGCCGCCCTCGGCTTCGTCGTGCGCCGGCGGACCACCACGCTGGCCGCGGCGCCGGGGGCCATCACGCCTTCCGCTCGCTGCCGGTCACCGCCACGCTTCTCCGTAGGCCGCTCTCGCTCTCGCATCGCGCCGCGAATCTACGGCGTCTGCCCACACCCGGCGAGAATGGGGTCTACAGCACGGATACCCCTTTCCGAGCCCGTCGAGGAGCTGAAACTACCCAGCCCCTGTCCGGCCGCGAGCGCGTGCGTTAACGCAATATGGAAGACCGCGCGCGCCATCGACGGTGGCGGTCGACGTGCCTCCGGCTCCTTCCTGTGATCACTGTGACTGCACGAACTGCGGAGGAATGCCTGGCTGCTGCGGGTAGCGCGGGCGAGGCGATCGCGGCCGCGGTGCTCGCGGGCGCGGCGCTTCTGGTCGACGAGGCGCTAAATTTGCTCGGGCTGCTCGATCTGCTGGCCTCGGTCCCACGAGCGGACGTGGGTGCCGGCGGTGAACGGTGAACGCCAGCGATCACGGGGCCGCGGTATTCACCGATCGGACGCGGGACGCGATAATCACCGACAGGAGCAAACCCAGGCCAGTGTGCTGCCCAGGCAACTCACGCAGAGAGGGGCCCCCACGCCCGTAGCACAGGCAGTTCCGCACGCCGCCATTGCGCCCACGCACAGCAACGCATCCCAATAATTGCAAGCTGCGTTGGTGGCAAGCGGATCTTCGTTGAGCGAGAGGTTTCGCTCCTCGGTCCCAGCTAGAGCCCCTGCCGATCCATTCGCGGAACCACGAACGTCTAAGGGGGCATCCGGAGCCGAGCGGTCTTCAGCAAACAGCGCGGCATTTCCAACTCCGGTCTCCTCCATCCTGATGGGCCTGGCCTCTGGTGCGGCACCGGCCGCCTCGTCGTCCAGTACCCCTGCTGGCTCTTCTGTGGCCAGTACCCCTGCTGGCTCCTCTTTGGCATCGTCCCCGGTTTCAACGGAGCAACCGGTCAATCCGGACATAACGGTGAATAGAGCAAAAATGCTCATTCTGTGCATTTTCATAGCCCTCTCCTCAATTCTGCGTGAGGGCGCGCTACTCGTCCCCACCGTGGCCCACCGTGGGCGGACGGCGCTGACTCTCGCGTTGCGAACCGACTACGTTTATGTTTATATAAATAGGACACTTCGCTGTCGTGGCAAGCAGCTCCCCCACAACTTCCAGACTGTTCTCACCGTGCAGGATTTCGGGAGCTCACGTTGTCGTGGTCTGGTGGTCGTGAAGGCCTGCTGCTGAGCGTGGCGGACTGATGCGCGTCGGCGAAGCGCCCGAGAGCCTCGCGCTGACCTTGGCGTTCGAGCAGTCACGTCCCACAGTTAGGTCCACAGAAGCCGCTGGAGCGCCAAACGAGCCTTCATAATGCACCTCCGTTCGCGTCGCGGTTGGTGAACGCACGCCGCCGTGGGCGATGGCGCTCAGTCCGCCCGCGCGCTCCTGTTTGGGGCGGTCGCCGGCGGGGCCGTACATGGTCTTTGCGCACTTGCCTCAGGTGCACGAGTGTGGCCGGGTCGAGGTGGAACCACAGAGCCCGACCACGACCGCCGCCGTCGATACTTGTGATCCAGCCGCACTTGCTCCAGTAGCGCACCTCCGACGCCGTCACGCGCAGGCGCCGAGCGACCCCGCGGATCGAGTAAGCACCATCGGCGCGGCGTTCGGGCTGGGGTACGGACGTGGGCAAGGGGCGTGGCCACCGAATCCCATGATAGCGGCAGTAGGAGTGAACTGTGGCCGGAGTCCATGAGCATCCGGTTGCGGTGGGGATCTGCGCTCCGTTGAGCGCGGCAGCGATCTGCCCAGCTCGCATCATGCGCGCCACCATGCGGCGGATCATCGTTACAGCCTCTTGGCTGGTATGTTGCCCCGGGAGCTGACGCGGCACGGCGAACTCGCTGGTGGCCCCGGTCTGCCAGAGCAACCGGATATGCGTGCCGCCGTCCGGTGAACGAATTGGAGTTAGGCAAACCTCGCTCACCATCGTCCGCAGCATCGCCTTGCGCTGTGCCATCGTGGTGGTGGAGGCGTTCCAAATCCGCGGCACATCACGGCTCAGATTTGCGATATGTGCGCGGTCGGCTGTCGTCAGACTAATCTTGTCTCGCGTGCGCACCTCGCCATATTCACGCTCCAAGCGTTCGACTTCGCGGAGCTTGGCGTCCCACTCTCGCTCGAGCGTCCTGGCCACGGTGCGATGCTCTGGCTCGACAGCCTTGTACCTTCGCTCAGCCATCTGCGCCTCGTAGCGAGCCTGCTCCAACCGAAGTGTCCATTGACGATCGAGGTCCGCAGCTTGGCGCTCCGTCTCACCGGCCACCGCCATACCGAGCGCGATAGCTTCGGGCGTAAGTGCATTGAGGACCAGCTCGGAAACTGACTTGTCAATGGCTCCTGCTGCAACTGTCCAGCAGCGCTGCGTTTCTCGCCCCTGCTGCAGCGGGCTCGCGCAGCAGTACCGCGCCCGCCGTGGGGTACCGTTGTAGGTAATGTGCATCCGGTGGCCGCAACGACCACATAGGACCAAACCCTGTAGCAGTGCCTCACCCTCCCGGGCGGCGCCGTGATGCTCGGGCGTCGGGACGTTGAGCCGATTGTTCTGGAGGATGCGCTGGTTCTCAACAAAATCTTCCCATCGGATGTACGCTGGGTGGTGGTCCCGAATAAGGATATGCCAAGCATCTGGCGAAATGCGCTTCAAACGGCGCACCATCCTTCCATCCACCATCTCGACGTTCGGTCCACGCCGGCCGTAGACATAGGCCCCGGCGTAGGTTGGGTTATGGAGCATGCTGATTATCCGACTGCTCCGCGGCGCCGACCATCGCGCGGTCGTACCGTCAGTGCTGCGCGCAGGGAGCCGCAGACCATGCTGTATGAAATAACGCGTCACTCCGTAAGCACTGCGTTCGATTCGAAATCGGTCAAAGACGAGCCGGATGGCATGCTGCACCTCCTCATCAGGGTCAAGCCGCAGCCGACTCGTGGCTCGATCCCACACATAGCCTGCAGGGGTCGTCAGGCGGTAGTCCCCACGACGCGCCTTGCTGACGCGCGCACCACGGAGTCGCAGCTGAATCCACCCGCGCTCGGCCTCGGACATCGTGCCCTTGATGCCGAGCAGTAGTCGATCATTGGGATCTGCGGGGTGGTATACCGCCTGCTCGTCGACGAGAACGACGTCGGCAACACCGCACAGGTCCAGCAGGCGATGCCAGTCGGCCGAGGAGCGCGATAAACGCGATACTTCGAGAACGAAGATTGCGCCGACACGTCCCTGCGCCACCTGCTCACTGAGTCGCTGAAAGCCGTGTCTCCGAGCGCTGTCGGCGCCGCTCTGTCCCAGATCTTCATCGATGATCTCCACGGCTGACTTGGGCCAGCCCAGCTGGATGGCGCGGTCGCGCAGAGCGTACTGCCGGCGCGCCGATTCCGGATGGTCGAGCACCTGACGTAGCGTCGACTGGCGCAGGTAGACCACGGCAAGACGTTGACGGTGGACGGCTTGAATCTTGTCGATCATGGCTTACCTCTGTCGCGGGGGCGCCCACGCGCAGCATCTGAAGCAATGCCGTGGCGAGCTGCCGGACCAGCTGCTGCTGCGCTTCGTCGTTGAGGTCGCGCCACTGCATCGGACTGGGGCACCTCGGGGCCGCTAGGATTATGCCGCGACGTGTGCCGCTTGCTGGAGGGAGGATCCTGATCTTCTGTCCATGCGTCCACTAGCTTCCTTAGAGCGAGAAGCTGAGCTCCAGCCACACACGCCTTGGAACACGGGCCGCCGGGCAGAGCACCTGGAGGCGCACGGTCAGTCCATTCGATGGGTACCTGTAGAGGCCGGCCCTCTGGATCGTCGACCTCGACATGCGTGTGTCCGGGCGTTTGGCAAGTGCCGCTAACTTGTCTTCGCACGCGTAAGTGCTGGCCCGCGTACGGATGGATCGGAAGAGTAATCGTGATGAAGTTCGAACCGCTTATAGAGGCTGTTGTAGTCTGCCGGTTCGTTCCCAAGCATGGAGGCTTCAGCATTTATACTAGCGCCTCGGTGCGCGCCACCGGCCGACATGTGACAGTTATTTATTGGCACACGATGTCGTACGCGTCGGAGAGCAGAGTATTTTGGAAACAATACTCCATTCCTGCTGTGACTGCCGCCAACTTGAAACGATAGCTGCCAGGACGGTATGCGCTGCACGCTGCGCGCCGGAGTTCCGCGTCGAGGTTGCTAATCTGATAGGACCTAATACCTCTATCCTCGTTGCACTCGGGAGGTACGAAGGGCGAAGAGGCGCTCGCCCAATGGGCTGCCATGCACGCGTGTGCACGGTCTCTGGCGGCGATCCGGCAGCTGCCGGGACGCCAATTGGAGCATTCAGCGAGCGCATAGAAATTGCCGATATTGATCGGTGTCGTGGAGCCAGCGAGAGGATCAAGGCATTAATAATCCGTGCAGTCGCGCACTATTGTCGCACGTGCATCATTGTTGGGCGATGCGGGAACAAGTGCGAGTCCACTGAGAATTGCAAAAGTACCTTTCGAGGTTCCCCTGATGCTCCTTGAAATGTTCATATTGTCGCCACTTTTACATATATTGCGCGTTGAACACGTTGATTTCTCACGGAGAGATATGCCGTCACGATACGGGGTGGTCAAGAGACCAATATGATCGTTCCCCGAACATACGCCCAGAAATTCTACGGATCGGACGAGCTTTCCTGGTGCCGTGCGAAGCCCTTGTGGCCGCGCCGGCGTCGACCTAAGAGTTTATCCCAGTAGGCCGGCCGCGCGCCAGGTGATGACCCCGCAGGCGAGGTGCAGCAGGGCGAGGTAGCTGTCCGCGCGCTTCGACCACCGAATGAGGATCCCTCGAAAGCGATTCATCCAGCTATGGGAACGCTCGACGACCCATCGGCGGGCCCTGCGGCCTGCCTCCTTCTTGATGTCGCGCGTCTCCTTGCCGCGCGAGCGAATGTGTGCCGTGAACCCGAACTCCTTCAGCAGTGCCGAGACTTCAGCGTAATTGTACCCTTTGTCCAGGCACATGCCTTGCGGCTTGCGCCCGCTCGGATGGAAGGTGATCGAACGCCTCCCACGGGGGGACCGGTCCAACGGCGCCGCCGGCACATCGTAAGCGCCCGGCCATCGCCATGGGCACGCCCCCTTGCGGCTCTCGCCGGGGTCGACGATGCTGGGCGCGGGGCGGCGTCGGCCCACGCCTCGGCCCGGGCACAGGCGGTCCTGAAAGACGGCCCGGCGAGGCGGTCTCCGCCTGCGTCGCCGACCGAGGCTTGCGTTGTTCAGGTCGCGTCGGCGTCGCCGGCGACCGGAGCGGCGCGCGGCGATTTCGCCCATGCGTCGGGCAGCAGTTCGTCGAGCCGACCGCGTGGCCAGCCCGCCTGCAACTTGCCGATCACGTCCGTCGCCCAGGCGAGCGGGTTGACTCCGTGCATCCGACACGAGCCGAAGATCGTATAGCCAATGGCCAGGCGCTCAGCCCCCTTGTCCGAGCCCGCAAACAAATAGTTCTTTCTTCCCAGCGCCACACGCCTTAGCTGCCGTTCCACTTCGCCGTTGTCGATCTCGAAGTGGCCATCCGTGAAGCAGCGCCGCCACGTAGCCTCCTGGTTGATGGCGTACTGGGTAGCGATGCAGAGCGGCGTGCCTGGTACGAGCCGAAGGTGCAGCTCGTGAATCCACTGATAGAGCTCGTCCACAACGGGGAGCGACCGCTCCTGCCGGCGCGTCAGGCGCGCCTCCGTGGACAGCGCCTCCTCCTTGCAAGCTGCCTCGATTCGGTAGATGGCCTTGAAGTACGAGAGCGCCACCGCGGCCCGCGTGTCGCCGCCCTTGGCCGCCTTCTCGAACTTGGCGCGGATGTGCATCCCGCAACCGAGCCGACGCTCCTCGGGCACGATCATCTCGCCGTCTTCGCCTCCGCGCAGCATCGCGCCATAGCCCGCGTATCCATCACCCTGCAAGTAGCCGGTGAAGCCCTGCAGCAGCGCGGCTGGATGCTTCGCCTTCCAGTCCGGTGCGTACAGGAACGCCACGAGACCCGCCCCGACGAAGGCCCAGATGTGGCCTCGCTTCACCCCCGCCGGATGATCGCGGTCGAGCACCCGCATCCCCGTGTCGTCGGCGCGCAGGTAGAACGAGCCCAGCACCCGCTCCTCGATCCGCTCAGCCACCGGAGCGAGCACGTCGAGCGCGAAGGCCGACCAGTCGCCCAGGGTCGACGGGGACAGCGACACGCCGAAGCGAGCGTATTGCTGCGACTGCCGATACAGCGGCATCGCGTCCTCGAACTTCTCGACAAGGATGCTGGCGAGCAGCCCCGGTCCCGGACGGCCTCGATCCATCACCTTCTCGCTATCGGCCGTCGTGACGCCCTGCTCCGGGCAGCGCGGGCAGGCGAGCTTCTCCCGCTGCTCCTCGATGATCTTGAACTGCGCCGGAACGAACTCGAGCACTTCGCTCGTACGATGGCCGATGCACTGCTTGTCCGCGCCGCACTGCGGGCACGTCCGCTCAGCCTGGGGGACGGGCACCACACGCGTCTCACGCGGCAGGTGCTCGGGAAGCGGCGCGCGCCCGCCCCGTCCTCGCGGCGGCTTCGGCGGCTCAGGGGGCTGCGGCACCAGCCCCTGCTCCGGCTGCGGCGGAGCGTCCGCGCCGAGCTCCGAGCCCGCCGCCCCCGGCGGCGCTTCCGCCCCGAGCTCGGCGAACATCAGCATCAGCTGCTCGGTGGAGACCTGCTGGCTCTTGCGGCCGTACAGGTCGCGCAGCGCGCTCGCGAGCCTCGCCGAGAGCGCGGTGTTCTTGTCACGCAGCTGGACCAGCAGCCCGAGCACCAGCTCGATGAGCTCCGGGATCTGCCCGGCGGCCGCCAGCTGCTCGAGCTTGCGCCGCACGTCCGCCAGATCGGCCGGCAGTTGTGCCTGGGACTGAAGAGGACTGGTCACGTGGCGCGCGAGATAGCTATCCCGCGCGCATCCATCAAGCTTTGCTTCGACGGAGCAATTTTTCTCACGCCAGGCCGCCAACGCTTGCGCCGTACGGCCTGGGACAGGTCGAGCCCTTCGAGCATCAGCGACAGCTCGGCCGCCTCGACCTCGACGTGGGTGGTCCCCTTGGGCAGGTCGCGGGCGAGATGGAATCGTCCGCGGGCCAATTTTTTCGCCACGATCATGTAGCCAGTTCGGTCCCAGAACAAAACGCGCATCTGGTCACCTCGCCGATTCCTGAACACGAACAGATGCCCACAGAGTGGGTCGGCTCCGAAGCGCTGGGAGACCAAGGCCGACAGCCCATCAAAGCTCTTGCGCAGGTCCGTGGGCTCGGCGGCGACGTACACGCGCACCGACGGCGGCAGCGTCAGCACGGCGTCTCCTCGGCCGCGAGCGCCAGTACCCGCTCGAGCGTGGCCGGGTCGAACCCCGGCCGGACCCGCACCACCCGCCCGTTGGGTAAGGCGATCTCGATCGGCTCCGGCGCGGCGACCGATGCGTCCGTCACCACGTGGACCGGCAGAAAGCGCGGTGCTTCGGTCAACGACGAGGGCGAGGGGTGCGAGGGCCGGTCAGCGCGCAGCTTCCAACGCCACCAGTAGAGCTGCTTCGGCTTGTACCCTTCGCGCCGCGCGAACTTCTCCGCGCTCAGCCCGCTGCGCTCCCATCGCTCCACCCGATCGGCCCACTCCACCCTCGTCGCCATCGCTTCCTCCTTCGTCGCGATGGGGACTGGTAACCGGCCCCGACGGGCTGGTCACGATGGCGTTGGTCGGGTGGTTACGGCACATCGCCCGCAGGCAGTCGAGTGAAGGCGGGCCCCTTCGATGCGTGGATAAGCTATTGATATAGCACCGGTTTCCTGAGAGAGGTCGGATCGCATAAGGAATCTTTGTCAGCTTAGACGAGCGGCGCTTCGATCTTGACCTCCTCGAATCGTTTTCCTTTCCCTCATCCTTCCAGAAGCGTATCTCGAGGCGTGCGTGCTCCGCGACTGGCAGCTTCAGGATTCGATTTTTCCAGCTCAGACATTCGTGGTCGAGCGGCATAGTCGCATTTTTGTGGAATGGGAACTGCGATTCCCAGACATGTCAAGCTTTGGATGCCTCCGCGGCAAATCCAGGGGATCCCACAAAAATTGATCCGATCTCAGGCCGGGCGAAGATTCAAGTATATTCCGGGTCTTCTGCCTCAACATGTATCATCTATCGCAAAGACACGTCTCTCTTGGCTTGACGCAGACGACTCCCGCAAGCACGTTTCCATTAACGAATGGAGGCTCCCGATGGCCAGAGGGTGGGCGATCCGCGTGGTTGGATTCGTGTTCGGAGCATCGGTGACAGCATGCGGCGGTGTTGATAAATCTATCACTAAAATGGTTCAACAACGACCCAAGCAGGATTCATCCCGGACAATAGTCGAATTTTACTCCCACAGCTCCGCGGGCGAAGCAACGCTCGGGGGAATCAGCTTGAGCGGTTGCCCCGCCGGCACAGAGCGCCGTTGTGCGTATGATAGTGACATTCGTACTGTTCGATGCGAATGCGAATGCAAGGATGAAGTCTCCTGCGGATCGGATGGTGGCATCGATCTTTCGGACACGCGCGGCCGGGTCAATCGTCCCTGCATGGACGGCATGTGCCACTCCACGCTTCGCTGCGTCGACGGCATCTGCCGAGAAAGCTGGTGTGGCGCACGCGGACAGATGTGCTGCCTACCTGAGCCGCCACGCTGCTGGGATGGATCAAGGTGTGATGGTGGTGAATGCAAGGAGGGCTTCGGCCGCACGCGTGTTTTTCGCGACAACGACTGCGTGTCCATTCATCAGGAGGTGTTAACGCCTTTTGGCGATTACATCTGGCGGTCGCAGTTTAACGCGGACTTCCACGGCTCATCTTACGCGCAGCCGTACTGGCGCGGCGCTTGCGGAATGGGCAGTGGCAGCGCCGTTATCGTGAAGTATTGGGAGTGCGAGTCACCCAGTTTGTGGAACGGATTCGATCACAACAGGAACTGCATCTCCAAGGTCCACAGGGCGTTCGTCGCCCTGAATGAGCTTGCGTTCGTCGGCGACTTTGAGAGCTACCCGGACCTGCGACAGTGGATGCTTGAGGGTCCCGACCCCAAGGGCGTCGACTCCGGCGAACTCGCCATGTTCGGGCGGCGCAATGGCTGGCTCGTATCGAGCGGTCGGAACTGGAACGCAATTACCCGCAAGGTGCGCGTCGAGACCAACAAAACATATCGCCTCACGGGCTACTTTGAAGGCTCTTCTGATCTCACTGAAGGCTATTTCGGCCTCCGGTTCGCATCAGATAATTCGATCATCGGTGAGCTTAGGTTCGGCGCGCAATCGGGTGATTACACACCGCGGAACCAGTACCGTCGCCTGAGTCAATGGATCACGGTTCCCGATCGTACTAACGAACGCTATCGCGACGTGATCGTTTTCATCGGCTATTGGAGCAAAGGTACACCTTCATGGCTGCGCGTCGATCATCTCTTTCTTGGCCGAGGCGAAGTGAGCGACGGAACACTCATGTACTCTCCACATCAATGGGAACACTCGGACCCGCGCCCGGCCTGCCACGTGCTCTGGTATGTTCGCGGTTGCGAGCATTGGGACGTCTGGAAAGATCCCGCTGATGTTCACCGTGTTATCGCCCGCCCCACCGTACGCCCCTGAGGGTCGCCCCCTTCCAGGAGGGATGCGGCTCGCGTAGTGCGACCAGGCGAGGCTGGTCCGAAAGGAATGTGTGGTGCGATAACTCATGAAATTCGGTTCATCGTCCAGCGGGTGCGATCCCCGCCCGGCGAAGGGTGAGCCGGCTCAGCCGGTAGCGAGCCTTGCGACGGTTGCGGCAACGCGGCCGGCGATGCGTAGGCACGCGAGTGGTCCTCCTCCGGTTCCGCGGACAGTCTCGCTATGCCGCGCGCGCGGTCACGTAGGTCTTGAATTCGAATTCGATCGCCCTGCTGGCGGACATCTACTTGCACTACGTCTTCGACCTCTGGATCCAGCAGTGGAGGCGTCGGCATGCGCAGAGCGACGTGATCGTTGTGCGCTATGCCGATGATTTTTTCGTGGGGTCCCAGTCGGAGTCGGACGCCACTCGGTTCCTCGTCGAACTCCGCGAGCGATTGCGGAAGTTCTCGTTGGAACTGCACCCCGACAAGACGCGCGTGCTCCGGTTCGGGCGGTTCGCCGCCGATAACCGGGCGCGATGCGTTCGGGGAGCGGAGACAGGCTTTGAGGTGAGAGAGTACTCAGAATCCTTCAAAAGAAAAATCGTCCAACGGCTGCTGGCCCCAGGAGGACCGACGGCGGTGGCGCTGTCCGTCGAGACGGGGGTGCATCAGACGACGCTCTCGCGCTGGCTTCGCGATGCTCGTAGCCTCGCGCCCATGTCCGACGACGCTCGCCGCTCCGCGCCCCCGCCTCCTGCCGCCGCTCGCCGCCCGGAGGACTGGACCCCGGAGCAGAAGC
Organism: Sorangium aterium; assembly: GCF_028368935.1. Taxonomy (NCBI): domain Bacteria; kingdom Pseudomonadati; phylum Myxococcota; order Polyangiales; family Polyangiaceae; genus Sorangium; species Sorangium atrum. Next base: position 3,995,640 of record NZ_JAQNDK010000001.1, read on the forward strand.
TGCGCGCGGTGACGGAAGCCGCTGCGCTCTCTGAGCGGGAGCTGGGGGAGTTCCTCCGCCGCGAGGGGCTGCACGAGGCGCAGCTGGCCGAGTGGCGCAAGGCCGCGCTGGAGGCGCTGGGCGGGCCGGCAAAGCCAGGTGTTGATGATCGCGGCAATCCGCGGGGGTTCGGTGAAGTTCACCGGTGAAACCCGCATCCGACGCCGGTGAAGTTCACCGGTGAAGAGGCGGCTCAGTGCTTCTTGGCGCGGCGCTGCTTGATGCGGGAGGCGCTCAGCTCCTTGGCTTCCTTGAGCCGGTAGCTCTCGGCCTCGATCTCGATCACCTCGGCCCGGTGCACGAGCCGGTCGACGAGCGTGACGACGCAGGCGGCGTGCGGGAAGACCTGGCCCCAGTCGGAGAAGGCCTTGTTCGTGCTGAGCAGGATCGGCTTCTGCGCGTCGTAGCGACGAGTGACGACCTCGAACAGCAGGTCGGCGTAGCGGCCGTCGTAGGAGAGATGTCGGGTCGGGAGGGGGCGCGGTGGCCGGGTCTCCCCGGCTCCGTTTCCCCCTCCCGCCCGCCAAACCGGACGTGCACGTCTCCGCGCATCCGGCTTTCCACAAGCACCCGATGCCAGGTCAGGTCACGGCGAGATCCTCCTGGAGCGCCCCGAGGGAGGAAGGATCGTCGTACGCGCTGTTCGCGAAGCGGCCGACGTTGCCCAGCTCATCCGGATCCATCCACGGCAGGAGAATACGTGTGCCGCGATAGCGGTATCGCTCCACCCTCACGCGCGACGGCCGGAAGAGCTCGAGCCCTCCCTCCTGAAGCGTCCAGCCCCCACCACAATACCGGCCCTTGAGATACTTCCACGTTCGCTTGGGGTGCTTCTTCCGCAGCCACCGGAAGACGCGCCACCAGGCGAAGTAATCGACGTAGGCCAGCGTGCGCTTGCTCGCGTCGTAGCGGAAGTACGTGGCCCAGCCCCTTAACACAGGGTTAAGGGCATACAGGACCTCCTTCAGGGCCAGGTAGGTGGTCGAGCGGGTCGTAAGGCTTCTCACCTTGTGTTTGATCGCCTCTAGGCTCTTCTTGCTCGGGTAGGTCCAACCCACGAGCTTGCCCTTCCACGGCACCCGGCGAATACGGTGGCCGAGGAAGTCGAAACCCTCGTCGACATGCGTGACGAGAGTCTTCTCCGGGGACAGCTCCATCTTCAGCTCGTCTCGAAGAATACGAGCTGCTTCGTCTCGGATGGCCTCCGCCTGCTCCCGACTGCCGCGGACAAGGATCACGAGTCGAGTAGCCCGGGGGGATCGCACCCCCGGGCCCTCTCAGAACCGGACGTGAGACTCTCGCCTCATCCGGCTCCTACGACCCAGCCTCCGGCCGGACGCCGAGCTTCCACAGGACGAACAGGTTCGGCTCCCGCCGCGCGATGCGCCCCAGCCAGTGCACCGACGCGCGCTCTCGACGTCGCAGCCGCTTGTACTTCCGTCGCGCCCATGCTGCGAGGGCCTCGTTGAGATGCCGAAGGACTTGGACGCACTTCGAGCGGTAGAACCGCCCGTAGTAGTTCATCCAGCCCCGCACCACCGGGTTGGCGAGCTGCGCGAGGTCTTCCAGGCGCTGGTTGTTCCTGGTCGACGCCATCCGCCATTCACGGATGATCTTGCGGATCGCCTTGGCGGCCTTGGTACTCATCGCTGGCAGGAAGCTCACGAAGTACTTCCCCCAGCGATTCTTCGCCCGTCGAGGTTGGAAGGTGTAGCCCAGGAAGTCGAACGCAACGTGCTCGTACTCCCCGCGCCGATCGTCGTCCTTGCAGTATACGATCCGGGTCTTCGTAGGATGAAGCTCCAGACCGCATTGCTCGAACCGACGACGGATGGCCTCCAGCACCATGCGGGCCTGCCGCTCGCTTCTGCAATGGACGATAACATCGTCCGCGTACCGCTCGAACAGGACGCTCGGGAAGGTCCTCCGCATCCAATGATCGAACGCATAGTGCAGGAACTGATTGGCCAGCAGCGGACTGACGACCCCGCCTTGCGGCGTGCCTCTCGTACGCTGCTCCACCGTGCCATCCGGCTTCTGCACGGGGGCACGGAGCCACCGGGCGATGTACAGCCGGATCCAGGGGTTGTCCGTGTGGTGCGCCACGGAGCGCTCGACCAGTTCGTGGACCAGCGCATCAAAGAAGCCTTTGATGTCGAGGTCGATGATCCAGTCGGCGTCCCAGCATCGCTTCCTCGCCACCGCCACCGCGTCGAGCGCCGACCGGCCGGGCCGATAGCCATACGAATCCGGGTGGAACACAGGCTCCACGAGCGGCTCGAGGACCATCTTTACGACCGTCTGCGCCACGCGGTCCCCAACCGTGGGGATGCCCTACGCATACTGCTTCTTCTCCTGCACGCGGGTTTGGGAATGTCTTCGCGGTCGCGGGCCGTAGCCGCAGGCCTTGGCCTCGTTCAGACGTTTGATCGTTGCCCGGTCGAGCTTGAACCACAAAGTGCGACCGAGGCCGCCCCCCTCGACGCTTTTCAGCCAGCCTTTTGCGACCCAGTAGCGCACGACGTGCTCGGTGACCTGAAAGCGCGCAGCGACGCCGTGGATGGAATACAGGCCGTCGGCGCGCTGGTCCGGCCGACGTACGGAGGGGGGCGGGAGGCCCGGGCGCCGCAGGCCGCGGCGCCAGCGGATCCAGCGGACAGACATCGCGCTCCACCGCGCGCTGCGTCCCGTGCGCAGGCCGCGACGGTTGAGCTCATCGGCGATCACCCAGTCGGGCTTCTGAGCAAAGACAAGCTCTTGGATAAGCTCGATCGCTTCGGGAGGCGTTGCCACAGCCATGTCCTTGCTGCGTCGCGGAACGGTGAAGTCGCTGACCACGCCCGTCTTCCAGAGCAGTTGCACGCGGGTCATGCGCGCAGGAACCTCGATGGGGCTCAAGGTCACTTGCTGGACGAGCATGCGGAGAAGATTCTTCCGCTCGGCGTGCGTGGTGGATGGCGCGTTCCAGACCTGAGTGAGGTCTCTGGTAAGCGACAAGATGCGGAGACGGTCCTCGTCGGTGATATTGACCTTTTCGCGTCGGCAGATCTCCTGGTGCTCTCGTTCCAACGCCTCGACCTCGCGAAGCTTTTCATTCCAATCGCGTTCAAGCGTGCGCGCGACGACGCGATTGTCCGGGTCGACTGCCTTATACCGACGCTCCGCCAGCCGCGCCTCATACCGCGCCCGCTCCAGTCGCAGCTTCCACTGGCGGTTCACCTCGCTTGACTGTCGCTCTGCTTCGCGGACGACAGCCAGACCAATTTCGATATCAGGCGGATGGGCCGCCTCCAGAAAGAGCCTCGCGACCGCCTCATCGATGGCCCGCGCCGAAACGGTCCAGCACACATGCCGACCGCCGGCATATGTGATCGGGGCTCGGCATTCATAGTGTGCGCGTCGCAGCGTGCCTTGATAATTCGTGGCCATGCGGTGACCACACTTGCCACACAACGCGAGGCCTTGGAGCAAGGCCGGTCCTTCACGAGCGGCCCCGTGCTGATCCGGCGATGTTTGATGGGTCCGGTTGTTATGCAGCTTTCGTTGGTTGGCCATGAATTCCTCCCATGGAATGTAGGCCGGATGGCGATCGCGAATGCATGTCTTCCATGCCTCTTGCGTCAGACGGGTCACGCGGCGGCGACGCAGTTGACCGTCAACAAGGGCGATGCGTTCCTCATGTCGACCAAAGACGTACGCACCGGCGTACGTCGGATTATGAAGCATGCGAAGGATCGTACTATGCCGCGGAGGCACCCAGCTTAGCTCGCGTGTCGCGATGCTGCGCGCCGGCATCTTGAGTCCACGGTCGGCGAAGTACCGCATCACAGCGTAGGCGCTCCCATCGAGGCGGAAGCGTTCGAAGACGAGGCGGACAGCACGCTGGATGTGCTCGTCCGGATCGAATCGGAAGCGGCACGCAGCTTCATCCCATTCATAGCCGGTTGCAGCGTGAAGAAAGAGCTCTCCGCGACGCGCCTTGCTGAGCTTTCCGCCGTGCAGTCGCAAGCGCATCCACATTTGCTCTGCCTCGCTCATCGTACCCTTAAGTCCAAGGAGCAGCCGATCGTTGGAATCGCGTGGAGTGTAGACGCTGTGCTCATCAGCGAGAATCACATCGGCGAAACCGCACAAGTCGAGCAGCCGGTACCAGTCCGCAGAGCAGCGGGCGAGCCGTGAGACTTCCAGCGCGAAAATGGCGCCGATGCGTCCGTGCGCTACATCATCGGCCAGCCGCTGGAAGCCGGTGCGCCACTGGGCGCTTGTGGCGCTCTGACCAACGTCCTCGTCGATCACGTCGATACGGTCGGCAGGCCAGCCAAGCGCGATCGCACGCTGTTGCAGCGCGTATTGCCGGGACGTAGACTCAGGATGCTCGTAGACTTGGCGGAGCGTGGACTGGCGCATGTAGACGATCGCACGACGCTCCAGATGCTGCGGCTGGATCTTGTCGCTCATGGCCGGCCTCGACGGGTGTGGGCTCGACGCGGAGGATCTTGAGGACGAGCGTGGCCCACGCGCCCAGCAGATCTCGCTGCATTGTTGCGGGGAGCGTCGACCACGGAGGGGTCTTCGGCCGATGCATGGGCGGGTTGGCTCGCTTTGGCGGATGCCACTGTCTGTGTATTGGGCTCCTCTCGGTGGAGGTCCAGGGCGGTCCTCACGGCGCGAGCGAGCTCAAGCAAACCGCGAGCATCCAGACGGACTTCGCGGCCGTGCCACCGCGGGGTCACCCCTGGACCAGCTCGATCGGTCCACTCGATGGGAAGCCGGATCGTCCAGCCCTGCGGATGCTCGGCGTCGACGTACCGCCGCCCATCCTGGCCTCGCACGGACGAGACCACAGGAAGCCGCTGTCCCTTCAGAGGGTGGATGGGCAGCGTGACGGTGACGTAGTCCGAAGGGGGTGCTGCACGTGGCGCAGTTTGTCGATGGTGTCGGGATCCCGATAGGCCGCGTCTGCAACCCATCGCTCTTCGGGATGCGGACGCGCCGGACGGGCGGCGCTCGGTAGGTCCCGGCCTTGGCCCGGAGGAGCAGGTCCTGGAGGTTGCCCTCCAGGGCCTGCGCATACTCCGCGGCCGTTTGGCCGTCGATCCCCGTGGCCCCGTCCTTCCGCGTGCGGCGAAACGCCTCACGCATCCACTCCATGTCGATGTGGTGGGCGAGCGTCGTGAGCGGTCGCCCGCGATAGACCCGCGCCATCTCTGCTACCCGGCGCAGTTTTGGGGAGATGGTGCTGGGGCACGGAGTCCCCGCCATCGTGCCCTGCACCGGTTCCTCGTCGCGGCGCCCCCTTCCCTCCGCGGGGTTCTTGCGGCTCGGTTCCCCCGCTTCGTCGGTACTATGAGGCGCTCCGACGCCTCTCGCCACCTCCCGGCGCGCTTCGTTTCCTTCGCTTGCCGGTACCGTCGCTGCGCCTCGTATTCGCTCTCGATCGCGCGAGCGCTCCGCGAAAGAGCCTGGGGATTGCTTGGACGGGTCCCCGACCGTCTCCGACGACGGATGACGAGAGGCCTCCCAGGTTCCTGGAAGACCCTTGGTTCGCGTGCCCTGGTCTCCGACCCCGGCGGGGTCAACGGACTCGACCATCTCCTGTCCGTCGATGCTGCCTTCCGCCTTCTTTACGGCGTCGGCCCCCGCACCAATAGTCCTTTCGGGGCTCAATCCCACGGCCCGCTCCCTTGCTGTCTACGCTTCGCAGCCGAGGTCACCCTCGATCCACGCAAGACTCGCTTCCGGCTGCTGGTCTGCTCTACCGGGCGGGCGTTGCACGCCCGCTGGGTCTCGAATGAGGTTTCCGCTCGTTCACATGGCTTCCTCCTCAACCAGGCTTGTCCTGGCGCACAAAGAACTATCTATTCGCGGGCTCCGACAAGGGTGCTCAGCGCCTGGCCGTCGGCTACACGATCTTCGGCTCGTGTCGGATGCACGGAGTCAACCCGCTCGCCTGGGCGACAGACGTCATCGGCAAGTTGCAGGCGGGCTGGCCGCGCGACCGGCTGGACGAGTTGCTGCCCGACGCCTGGGCGAAATCGTCGCGCGTTACTCCGAGCGCCGGCGACGCCGACGCGATCTGAACAACGCGAGCCTCGGCCAGCGACGCAGGTGGATGCCGCCTCCCCGGGCCGTCTTTCAGGACCGCCTGTGCCCGCGCCGACTCGTCGGCCGACGCCGCGCCGCGTCCAGCATCTCCCACCCCGGCGAGAGCCGCAAGGGGCCGTGCCCATGGCGATGGCCGGGTGGTTACCGCGCACCAACTCGCCGAACTCTGCCCCGGCGGCTTCGTCCTCCGCCCGTCTCCGGAGCTCGGCTGTCATCACCTCACCGGGGATTCCCGGCCAGTCCTCACCATCCTGCATCGCCGCGCGCTCCTCGTCCGTCACCGGTTCGTCGTAGATGGGCGCTCGCAGAACGGCAACGGCCTGCCAGACTGGGTCGTCGTCGGGGATGGCCGGCCGCGGCGCGGGTGCGGAGCCGTCTCGCGGCACGCTCATGGCCGGTAAGGTCGCGCAGGGCTGGTAGGGGCCGAGAGCGCCCGCTCCCACTGCTCCTGCTCGGCGGTCGCGTCGTCGGCAGCGCGGCCCCGCCCGCCCTGGCTGTGACCGCCGTATAACTGACTGCCGAGAGAGCTCGTAGACGTAGTCGAGGGGCGCAATGTCCTGCGTGTTTCCATCGTCCGGGGCGGCGCATGCGTATGCGACTGACCTCCCTTGCCACGCGGAACGCGACGGAGTAGCATAAGCCCTTGTTGTCGAGTCGAGCGAGTATAACGACAACACAATCAAGGAGAGGCGTAATGGGCACCATCCAGATTGCGGCTGCCGAAAGTCAAATCAACGCCGGCGAAGCCGTGTTGGACAACAACCTCCTGGCGAACGCATTGGTTCAAAATGCGGGTGAGTCCGTGCGTTGCTTGGGCGATCAGGCCGACGCCAAGGTTTATCTATCGGACCTCAGCATCGATAAGCGTGGGCGCGTCGTGGTGAAGAACAGCAATTGTACGAACGCGCTCAGTCAGAAGCTCGCCGGTCAGGCGGCGGCGGGGCAGCCGTGGAGGGATATCATGGGGACCAATAGCGTCTGCGGCTATAGATGTTAGTCCGATGGCGCTCGCTCAGTGTCTCAGGAGAATCGCGATCTCCGTGCCGTGGCAGGGGGTGAGATCCCGCCACAGCAAGGGGTGAGACTCCGGTCATGATAGTCGCGCGGCATCCAGACGGAGACGAATAATCGATGATTATCGATGATCCTCGGGTCCTCAGCTCCCTCAGCCCGCGACGGCTGCACCTCATCCTGTTGCCGACTGAGCAGTGCAACTTCCGTTGCACGTACTGCTACGAGCAGTTCCTGCTCGGCCAGATGACCCCCACGGTCACCGAGGCCATCCGGAAGCTGGTACGCGATCGTGTTGACGAGCTCGACGAACTAACGATCAGTTGGTTCGGTGGCGAACCGCTGCTGGCCAAGGGTGTCGTGCTTGACCTTGCGTCTTTCTTCTACGGGCTCGCCTCCGAGCGCCCCTCGCTTCAATACCGCGCCAACATGACGACCAATGGCTACTTCCTCGATCTAGCCACAGCAACCGAGCTGACGGCGTTGGGCGTACGAGAGTACCAGATCAGCCTCGACGGCGACGAGGACTTGCACAACGCGATCCGTCGAAGCCGAAGCGGCGAGCCTACTTTTGCGCGCATTTACCAGCACCTGCTGGCGTTACGGGCGAGCGACCTGGCGATCCAGATCATCGTGCGCGTGCATTTCTCGCCACAGACCCACGAGGCCCTCGACCCGCTAATCGAGCGACTCGACCGCGACCTCGGTGGCGACGTTCGGTTTCAGTTCTACTTTAAGGCCATCGAGCCATTGGGCGGGCCGCACAACCATCAGATTGAGCGCATCCCATACGAGCGTCAAATGGCGATGCGAGCGGCGCTCGCTGCGAAGGTCCGGAACCGGCGACAGGTCCACGAGCCGGTTGGGCACGAGGTCTGCTACGCGTCACGCGCGAACTCCTTCTTGATCCGCCCCAACGGCGCAATCGGTAAGTGTACCGTTGCGCTTGAGGAACCCGGCAACGCGGTCGGACGGCTGCTCGCCGATGGCTCGATCGATGTGCAGCTGGAGCGCTTCGTTCCGTGGCTCATAGGGTTGCAGTCCGGACGAGAAGATGACCTCGCCTGCCCGTGGCGCAGTTTACGCGGAAATCCCGCTACGGGTCTGGCCCGGAGTGGGCGTCGACTTCCTGTCGTGAGGTGAGAAGCGGAATCGTGCTCTACGTCCTGCCAGGTCAACCTGCTCTCGCGAGGATCGCCGACCAAGGGCGCGTTGGCTGATACGGCCACCATGGTAGCGCCTCGCGAGGGGGGAACGAGCAGCCGCGGCCAGCGTCCCGCCGCCGCGCTTTCACACCGTCAAGTACGCGGGCGTGCTCGCCTCGGCGAGTCCATGGCGCAAGCGCATCGGACCGCGCCCTGCAAAGCCAGAAGAGCCTACCAAGGCGGACGATGGCGCCGCTCCGAAACGCAAGCGTGGCGGCTATCGGCCGTGGGCCGAGCTCTTGCGCCGCACATTTGCGATCGACATCCTGCGAACGCAAAGCATGAAAACCTGCTGAGGCTGGTGCTGCACCGGCGTGTTTTCAAGATCCGCAGGAATTCCGGGAAGGGTGGGAATGAGGCTGCGGATGGGTCGCTCCCGTCAACGGGCTGGGGTCGTGAGGGGGTCCCCGAAAGGATGGCGGGGATCCATGACCCAGCGTGCGTGGAGGATCGAGTGGAGAGCGCGGCCCCAGCCCGACGGTTCATCTCGGCTCAGCCTGGCGGTCGGCCTCGTGATCGACGCCGCGGAAAGCCCCCCGATCGGGCTGCGCAGGAGCGGGGACGACGGCGCCAAGAGGAGCAACGAACCCAACGCCAGCAACAGCAACGAAAGGAGAGACCATGAGCCAACGAGCCGCCCTCTATGCGCGCGTCTCGACGGCGCGGCAGGAACAGGAGCAAACGGTGGCGTCGCAGCTCGAAGCGCTCGAGAACGCAGCGACCGCCATGGGGCTCACGGTGCCGGCAGAGCGACGGTACATCGATGACGGCATCAGTGGCGCTCGCCTCGATCGGCCGGGATTGGACGCGTTGCGCGACGCAGCGGCCGATGGGCTGATCGACGTGGTGCTCGTACATGCTCCCGATCGGCTCGCGCGCAACTACGTGCATCAGGTTGTGCTGGTCGAGGAGCTGACGAACCGCGGAGTCCACGTGCACTTCGTCGAATGCCCCGCGACCGAGCGTGCCGAGGACCGCCTGCTCGTGCAGATGCAGGGCATCATCGCCGAGTATGAGCGCGCGAAGATCATGGAGCGCACGCGCCGCGGTCGTATTCACAAACTGCGTGCCGGGCAGATGCTGCCTTACAGCTCTGTCGCACGCTATGGCTATGCCATCGAACGCTCTGCCGATGGGCTGCGGCGCACGGTCGTCATCGACGAGGTCGAAGCCCAGCATGTACGGGCGATGTACCGGTGGGTGCGCGAGGAGGATCTCAGCTCACGCGCCGTCGCCAGGCGACTGAACGCACAGGGGATACGTCCTCGCAGGGCGGCGCGGTGGACCGAGGGCCGCGTCTATGGGGTGCTGACCGACCCCACCTATACTGGCATGGCGACCTACGGTCGTCGGATGTCGGTCGAACCGGCACGACCGAAAAAGCCGGGTTCCTACCGAAAGCACCTCAAGAGCTCCAGCCGCTTCCGTCCCAAGCAGGAGTGGCTCATCATTCCGGTCCCTTCGATCGTTGACGAAAAGGAGCAAGCCGAGGTCCGCGCGATCCTCGCGAAGCACCGGTGGCAGGCGCCGCGGCACCTCAAGCACGACTACCTTCTCCGGTCGCTCGTCGTCTGCGGTGAATGCGGGTGGCGCATGGAGGGCCATCGACAGGCCCCGCGGTCCGGCGTGCCCTACGAGTACTTCTATTATGGATGCCGACGCCGCCTCGCCGAAGTGCGCGGCCATGACAAGCGGTGCAAAGCCAAGTACATCCGTCGCGACGAGCTCGATGCGGTGGTATGGGACGCGCTGGTATCGTGGATTCAGTCCCCGGAGATGCTGCTGCAAGAGGTTGAGGCATGGCGTTCGAGCCGCGCGGGAGAGGACCAGAGTCGCCGTGACCGTGCCCGTCTCGAGAGCGCCGAGCGCAAGCTCCAGACTCAAGTCGAACGGCTGGTCGACGCCTATCAGGCCGGCGCGATATCCGTCGAGGAGCTCAAGGCGCGGCGCGATCGCCTCGATGCCGAGCAGCGCGCGGTGCGCGTTCGCATCGAGGAGATCGCGGCCCAGGACCAGGACCGAACTCGGCTCAATCAGCTGGCCGACGACCTGACGGCCTTTGCGGCGACGCTGCGGGAAGGACTGGATAAGCTGGACTTTGCAGGGCGGCAACGCCTCGTCCGGCTGCTGATCGAGCGTGTCGTCGTGACAGGCGACCACGTCGCTATCGAGCACGCGATCCCGCTCTCCGGCCGGTTTTCGGCTTTACGTTCGCAGGATCGATGTCCTCGAGTGCCCAACTTGCAAGGGGCGGATGAAGCTCGTCGCCATGGTGACCGAGCCCCGGAACATCGCCCGCTTCCTCTCCGCGCTCGGCGAGCCGACCGATGTTCCAGCACGCTCTCCCAACCGGGGGCCACCGTACTGGAAAAGCACCGTTCTGCGCCGCAAGGCGCCCGGTGACGCCGCATAGCGTCTCGCGACGCGCCTCCCGGGCCAGACCAACGCCCGGACGGACACGATCGGTCAGCTGCTCGACCTGTCGGCCGCACCGGAGGGGCGAGCAAGATCCAGTCGATAGTCCTGCCGAGTGCCCGCCCTGGTCGCCCGCTATTCCAGGAAGCTCCTCACCGCCCGCTGGCCCGGCTGAACGCGGGAGGGCTGGGTGAAGAACCCGCGGTGGGGGCCAAGCGCCCGCCCGCCGCACCGAAACGACCGCCGCGGATCACGATCCCGCCCGAGGCGATCCTCGCTGAGAGCGGGCTGATCCGCGCCATGCTCGCCAGGTCCGGCGTGCCCGCCGCCGATCGCGACGACGTGCTCCAGGAGTGCCTCATCGGCGCCGTCGTGGCCGTTCGCGAGGGGAGGTACCGCCCGGAGCCCGGGCTGCATCCGCGGCGCGTCCTCCAGCGCTGGCTGATCGGCATCGCCGGCCACCAGGCTAGTACGACAGCCGCACATCGGTGAGCGCCGAACGAGCAGGGCTTCACCAGTGTGCGGACGAGCCATGCGTCACGATCGTCCGCCAGCTCACCGAAATCCGCGGAAATTCCGCGACGTCCGCCGGGAGGTCGCTGTCCCGGACCCGCTGGCCCACGTCGTCGGCCGGGTGCCGTCCCCTCATGAGGAGATCGAGGCGCGCGCCCTTCTGAAGTACCTCTTGCTGGTCGAGCCCCGGGAGCGCCGCGTGCTGATCCTCGTGGGGGCGGCCGAAACGGCCAGCGACATCGCCCGGCGCCTCAGATTGCCGGTCGGCACCGCGTTCTCCCGACTACGCCGGGGCCGTCTCCGCCTCGCGACGGTGCTCAAGAAGTGGCGTCGCTTCCGGTAGACCCCACTTTCCTTTCCATGTCGGGCGGGGGCGAGCAGGCAAGCGAGGTCGCTCAGAACCTCGGGATGCCCGTCGCGACGGCGTTCTCACGGCTCCGCCGGGGGCGGATACGCCTCGCCACTGTGCTGAAGCGGCGGCGTTGCTTGCGCTGAGCCTCGCCTTCCCCGCCAGATCGGCGACGGCGAGCAGGTGAGCGGAGTCGCCAGCGGAACCACCTCTGCAGGGCTACATTTCGCCATCATCAAGTCGGCTGGGCCGCGCCGACCGTGTTTGGATCCTGCCATACGGTGGTGTGGCGGCCGTGTTGATGCGTCACTACCCGTCGTCGACAGAAGCATCTCGAAATGCAGCGATTAATGGGCGGTCGAATTCGCGGCTATCCGGTATTCCAACCAAGTAAAACTTAGAAGGGTCGCCTTCGATGCCTGCCATTAGCTTCATTCCATGCCGTTCAACGAAAGGGCTGATGCCGTGGTGGTCGGCCAGCCATTCGTTGTACCCAGCAATAGATGGGCCGCCGGTGTTAATTACATACTCAACGCCATAGAGGCAGAACACAAAGAATGTTTCGCGTCGCTTGGTTAGAAATAGGTCATAGCCGAATCCTGCCTGAACCCATTCGCCGCTAATCGGATGGCGCATCAGTGTTTCTTCCGGAAATATGCGTCGTCGACCATATGGCCACTCGTCGAAGTTGTCGCCGCGACGCGCAAAATGTCGTATTCGGTCAAAGTGAGGCGAGTCGATCAGGTTGTCGAGTCCGGTCGGACTGTCGTGGACCCATAGCGCGAGAGCCTCTAGGGCCATTTTTGCTAGGAATCGAGCCATCTCTCGCTGAGGTGGATCCCTATCGATTGGGAATGCGAACAGGCTTGGCTCACCCCTTGAGTCGTTGTGTTGAAGAGCTTTTTCGTATCTATCTATGTCCCGTCCTCGCTCGGGACGAATATCCAGTTCATCGTGCGGCGTCACGCGCAAGGATATGTCGATATCAGGTCCGATTAGTACGCCTGTGAGCGATGGGTGGTCGCCATTTTTGTTAGGAACCCGGTACCATGCACGCAAGTTTCGCATGGATTGATGCGACAGTATGGGGCCTTCTATTTTGCGAGAAAAGTAGTTATTGCATCCGTCGCAGACCAGGCCGCGAGGTAGTACATGTCGTTTGTTTCCAATAGATTCTGGAATGATGTGTTCTACGCTTCGCGAGGTGCCAGATGGCTGCTTGCAAAATATGCATCGCATGCGGTTTCTGTAGCAGGTCTGAGGTGCTCCCGCACGGGACCGCCTGGCCGCCGTGCTCCCGGCGGGGGGCTCCTGAGCCGTTCCGCTATAGCTGTACGTGGTGTCCCCAGATCCCGCCTGCAACGAGGAACGCCTGCCGCGAGGCACGCGAGGCACGCCTGCCGCGAGGCATCACGCCTCCCCGATCTCGAGCGCCCGCCTCCATGACCCAGCCCGCCAGGTCGCGGCGAACAGGCCGCAGCCGTCGTATGCGAGCTCCAGGACGAGACCAGGAGCGACGGGCAGGGAGAGGGTCTCGTCCTCCTCCGCGAGAACAGCTTCGGCGATGGCGGCGAGGCTGTCAGGGTCGATCATGCCCGAAACATCGATGGGGCGGGGACGCCGGTTGCGTGGCGTGGGACCGGGGGGCAGACCCCTGTCGCGGCCCCGAGCGCTCCGTTCGTGGTATCCACCGAAGCCTCACTCGTCTACGTCATGAGCGTCTTTTGGGCTTCGTGCGCGACGGCTTCGCCTTCCCCGCTGCATCACTGATAGATTCCGGTCTCGACGGAGCGGACTTTGCAGCTGCGCGCAGATCAGGCAACTTTCGGCCGCTCTTGTATCGATTGATTCGAAGTGCGATTTTTTGGTCGATTTTCTTTAGAAAATTGGGCGAGCGCAAGGCGGCGCGGACACTGCGGTGGTCATTAGGATCGAATGTGTCAATCGCCAGCTCTGTAAAGAGCTGCAGCCCCTCGATCGCATATTTTCTCAGGGCGTTCTGAAATTCGGGGGGTGGCCATGGTTTCAAGGTCGATCCCGTGCGGCATACGATTCAGCTCTTCCACAAGTCTGGCTGCGCAATGCAACCCCCAGTATGTGCCACTGATTCCCAGCAGCCCGGCGAGAGCCTTGTCGTCGTCGTCGTTGGGATGAAGCACGCTGAGTTTCGCCTGACGCTCCTCGTCAGTTTGATTCCCAAGCAGCCAAAAAAGGTAGACATGTTCGGGGGCAATGGTGTGAGGAAATAGTCTTTGGTAGTGCCGATCGAATAGCTCTTGCTTTTCCTTTACGGCATCAATGATCGCTTCCGAGTCGCCCGATGCTAAGTACTGCGCGATTTTGTCCAGTTCTATTATTGATTCTGAATCTCGCTTCCGTCGACTGCCCTCTTGCTTGGGTGCGTACTGAATTCCAATCCGCTCGAATGCGCTTCGGAGCCTCTCTTGGATGGGATCGACTGAGCGTACCGCCCAGATCTTTACAGGATTCTGGGTGTTGTTGTAGCGAACTATGTCGGTTACAATTGCTGGCTTCGCTGCGACAACTCTGGTGAGCACGCGAGCGTTAGGGGGTGCGCCAGCATTCCAAACTGAAACCGTCGTCTGGCATCCGTTGACAATACTAAAGCGCCGGAGGCGAAACGTGCGTGGTCTATCGATTATCGGCTCGACCGTGTTGGCAACAATTGTAATCCCATTGTTAAGGGCCCAGAAGGTTCCGGGGATTGTTTTGGCGGTTTCGATCATCCGCTCATTGATGCCTCCTTTTCTGGATCCAATAAATAGCCGCACATTTCCTTCGAACAGAGTTTTTCCGTGCTTTTGATAAAGACGTCCCAGTTCTGCGCCACTTACGCTGCCGACGATGGCGTTTCCAAAGTCGCCGCTATCGTGGAATATTTCACTCGAAAATTCGAGTTCATCTTCGAGTACCATTTTCTCGGAAGAGCGCAGTGTTGCAAACTTCTCGATAATTTCATCTATGGAATCATAGAAAAATCGAATATTGGAAAACTGCTTCGATTTGTTGGTGACGGCGCATGCGCGTTCGATTTGATCGGACTTCGGTCCAAGGCTTACAAGGCCCATTTCGATAGAGTAAGCTGAGCCGTCGTCACCCTGTAGAACGTTTTGGACCTCCTGCAGCAGGTCCGCTGCGTCTACTCGTCCTGCATCGCGGAACGCCCGTGGATCGAGAATGGCTGGAGTTGAGGCGACGAGCGCGTCCCATTTGGATTTGGGAGCTAGTTTGTCTGGATTTGTCGGCTTGTGGGCCTGGAGCACGATTACCCGTGCGTTGGGATGATCGATAAGTATGACGTCTACCCCTTGGTCCTCGCCGCCGTCGAGAGATGCGCCCTCAAGAGCAGAATCCTCGTCGATATCGAGAATATCAATTGCGTACCAGGCGCCGAATGCTCGATCGGTTGAAATTCTTGCTCTACGCGCTAGTTCTGCTACAGACGCATCTATGTGATTTCGGAGATCGGGCAGTCTGCGGGACGTCATACGGCTCCGTGATCGGGTGATGATGGCAGCTCACAACATGAGTGGTATTCACTTGGAGTGACCATGGTCATGTGTCTATATTGATAATGTACAAGCATGCGTTCCAACTGCGTCGCTGGCGGGCTACAGCGGGCTCCCTCTGCCTCGTGGACGCGTCCGGCGGTATCTCTCTGATCCTCGCTGTCACTACGGCTATCCCATGGCTACCCCGATCCGCAAGGCCATCCGAGATACCGTTCCGTGTCAAGAGGAGCCCGTCCGGCAGGGGGCTGCGGCCGGGGCAGGCGGCCGGCCGGCAGGGCAGGACCTATCCCGTTGCCCGCATCCCAGACCTGCCGCGTCCGTTCGCAGGCCTTGCTGGCGGGATCTGGCGCCGCAGACTCGGACCCGGGATCCATCCCGCTGCCCTGGTGCCCGCCGTGGAATTCCGTGGAGCCCCGTACCCTGGCGTCACCTACCGCGCCCGCTCCCGGTGGTCCCGCTCACCCAGGGCCCGCCTAAAATCCAAAGTCGCCAAAATTTATCAGGTCACACGCAGGGCACACAAAAGCAAAGCAAGAAGACACGGCTCTCGCCGTGTCTTCTTGGTGGAGGCGCCGGGAATCGAACCCGGTGCAAGACGTGCCGGACGCGGGGGCTACAAGGGTCGCCCTCGGCGCTGGGTCCGGGGCTCCGGGGCGATGCGGAACGAGCCCTCGGCGGGCGGTCAGGATGCGAGGTCTGGGCCGCGCCGGCGATCGATGCGCTGCCGCAGTTAACGGAACGGGCGGCCCTCAGCCCAGCCGCTCCCGCTCCCACCGCACCTGGTCCGCGATGGCGTCGTCCGCGGCACGCACGCCCTCGACGAAGAACTCCGCGTGGGCGGGGTTGTCCAGGTTGAGGCCAAGCTTGAGTAGCAGGGTGCGGTCCCGCTGCGGAACGGAACGGAGGATCTCGGCAGCAGAGCAGGGATAGCGAGCGGGACGCACGCTGCGAATGTACCAGAGGAGCGGTCGGACGGTGCGGCCGAGCGGCCGGCTCTCGCATGAGCCGCGAACTTCGTGCGGCCAGTGTCGAGGCGACCGTCGATGTCCCTCCGGTCCCCTTCCTCAGACGCCGGCATCGCTGTGAAGGCGACCCCGATGGAGTGTGCCCACCGCTACCTCCGCCACCCGTTCTACCGGGGCTGCGGCCGCGACGTGGTGCCGCGGAGGGCCAGATCCGCCGTGTGGTGCACGGAGCTCGGCGGGCGCGCTGCGGGGTCGTCAAAGGTGAGAGATACTGTGCGTGATGTTCGAAAATGTGCCTTTTCGGGCGTCCGTTGCTCCGCAAGCCAACGGAGCCGCCCGAACTCTTCCTGGACGCTGCGGCCAGCCTGCCGAGCGGAGCCGAGGGATCTCCCGGTGGCGCCCCCTGAGCGCGCCCATGCCACCTCGAGCGCAAGGTCGGTGCGCCCCGCAGTGACGGGGACGCGGAGGCTGAGGCACGGGTCGGCGGGCTCGGTGGCACCCCTGGCCCTGACTCCCTCGGACCCGGGTTCGCCAGCGTCGAATTCGACGTCTATTCGTCGTCCAGAAGCGAGAGCAGCTTGTCGCGCAGCTCTCGCTTGACCCGCTGCCGGTTCACGTCGTCCTCGTAACCGACTGCGATAGGTGACACCTTGCTAACCCCTTTGATCATCACGAGAGCGTCGATTGTTCGCTCGGCCTCGTGATCGTCCGAGTCGCGCCGGAAGTGAACAACCAGGCCTTTGATGGTCATTGCGGCCCCACTCTCCGGGCGAAGTCCTCCGCGTTTTCCCGAAGTCCGATGATGTCGCGCAGCGCACCGATCGCCTTGGTGCGTCGCTTGTAAATCACAGAGAGTGGTAGCCCTGCTTCTTCGGCGATCTGGGCCATCGAGACTCCGTTGAGATCATGTGCCACGAGAACAAAGCGCAGCTTCGGATCAAGCGCGTTCACCGCGTCGATGGTACCGGTCCTGATGCTGTCGAATTCCATCGCTGCAGCGGCATCCGGCGCTGGATCGGCCACATCGATCCGCTCGACGAGCTCCTCCCTGCGGTGCCGCATACGCTCGTGATAGTGCGAGGCAGCGTGTACAGTGATCGCGTTCAACCAGCGTTCCGGCCTGCCGCGCTTCGGATCGAACCTGGGCCAGCTCTCCCAGGCGTTGAGCCAGACTTGGCCTGCGACGTCGGTACGATGGCACCGTGGGACCCCCAGCCTCCTCAGCCAGCCCAGCACGGCACGAACCTGCGCCGGGCAAAACAAGCGCGCGTGCGCGGCGGCTCGCTCGTCTTCATTCGACAGACGACCCATGGATCTACCCTCCCCCGCAAGCGATCGCCCGTGCGCTAATGATGCCCCGTGTCCGCACTCATCCGGCACCGGTTCGCGGTGTTCGCTGTCCGCTACCAAAGGAAGACGTCAGCCGTAGCTGCTCAGTTCCCGCAGCGGCGGCATGCTCGCCAGCAGGCTCCTGAGGGCGTGTAGCTGCGAAGCGCGGCGGCGCTCATCCATGGCTCCCTACACCCGGAAGTGTCGTGTTCAGCGGAGAGCGCTCTGCGTCTTCCCAATCGGACCCGTTGGCGGAGCTCGCCCCCCCTTCGTCACGCCGTACCGGGAAGCTCGTCAGCGTCCCAGCGCGCCGGGCGAGCTCCGCCCCCGTGGCAGCGCGGGCAGGGAGCGGCGACCGAAGCCGCGGCAGTGGAGGCGGCGGCAGCTTCGCCCGCGGGCTCCTGGCCGCAAGCTCGGGAGACGGCACCACCGGCGGAGGAACGTCGAGCGCGCGGGGAGATATCGTCGGCGGAGTCGACGGCGCCGAGCTCGGCGCCCGCGACGACGCGGGACGCGCCGAGCTCTCGCGCTTGGTCACGGGCTCGCCGACCGGGATCACCACGGTCTCCTCTGCGTCCGTTCGGTAGTCGTCGTGTAGCCGCCACAGGCGCTCCCAGTACCGCGCGGGCGTGCCGGTGAAGGCTTCAAGCTGGCGCGCGAGGCCGGGCGTCATCGGGAGGTCGCTCCTCAGCAACCGCTCCACCTCCCTCGGCTCCAACCCGGTGCTCTCGGCCAGCTTTCTCCTCCACGAAGGCATCGTCGCGCAGAACGACTCGAGGACCCTTCCTGGCCAGGGGACGGGGCGCGCGCGGGCGTCTATCAGCTCGGCGAGCGCCGCATCGACGTGACAGTCCAGAAGGCGCCGGTATCGGTCTCGCTCCCCCGCTGCCTGCTCCTTCGCATCGGTGAGGGCGGCCTCCTCGTCATCGTGCGCGTGCTCGCGCGCCTCGCGAAGCCCGCGCTCTCGTCCCAGCGCTTCGCGCGCGGTGACCGCGAAGCCGATCGCGACGCACGCGATCATCGCGAGCCCGAGCGGCGACACGAGCCACATCGCCCCCAACATGTCTTCCATGAACTTTCGCCTCCTGGACCTGAGCGTTGTTGTCCGACGCAAGGCGGATCTCGGCGTTGCGCTGCGCGAAAGCAGCACCGCTGTCCCCGCCTGCCTAGCTGTTGATGGGTAGCCGACGATTCAGCGAAGCTGCCTGAACAGCGCTTCGCGCTCGGCGGCGAGCCGCCCTCGCGGGAACTGCCGCGCGTGGGCCTCGAGCAGCCGGCGAGCCTCGACGTCGGCCATGACGTCGCCGGCCTCAATGGCTCTCCGCGCCTGGTTGACCAGGCTCCTCTCGACCTCGCTGGCGGTCGGTCGAACGGCGCTCGTCGGAGGCGCGGCCCGGTGACTTGTCGTCTTCGCGTTCGAGGGAGCGGGCGTGCCGCTCGCCATCGCCTCGCCGTGCGCGCTTCCGTGTTCCGTGCGCGACGAGATCTCGTGCGCTGTTGCCGCGGCGGGCGCCGCGGCGTCGGGCGCCCCGTCTCCGCTGGCGGGCCCCGCGGCGCTGTGGGCGCCCTCTCGCACGGGGGGCGCCATGGCGTGCTGCACCGCGGGCGCGGTGGCAGGGGCGCGGACCGCCGCCGCCCTGATCCACGATTCCAGGTCGGGCAAGGGCGGCACCGCGGAGACGAGCGCGCCCGTCAGCAGGACGAGCGCTGCCTGAACGAGGATCCTTATGCCCAGACGGCGCAGGGAGGCCACCCACGCGCGACGGCGGAACCCCAACGCGAGCGGCACGCAGGCGCTGTCGTCCCATCCATGAGAGCGCTGCCGCGCCCGCCACCGTCCGCCCTGCACTTCGAGTTCCTTGAGCGCCCGCCGGTGTCGCGTCTTCACCGTGTCGAGCGGGACCCCCTGCTCGGCGGCGATCTGGGCGAGCGGGATGTCCTCGAAGTCGTGCTTGATCACGAGCTCCCGGTCCTTGGGCTCGAGTTGGTCGAGTAGCTCCCGGGTGAGCTTTTCCCGCTGCCATCTCCGGAGCAACTCTTCCGGCGTGGGGCACTCATCTCGGATCTCGCACTCATCGAACGACGTGAGCACCTCGCCGCGGCAGCGCGCGTCCCGGACGTGATTGCGCGCCTGGTTGACGGCGATCGTGACGCGGTAGGGCCCCGGATCTCCGCCCGGCTCGATCCGTTGGTCCGCGTCGAGCCCCCGCAGCAGCGCTTCCTGGGCGATATCCTCGGCGTTTCGCGCCGGTACACCGTGGCGCCTGGCCAGGCGCCGGAAGAGCTCGAAGCCGGGGGAGACGGTCGCTGGCTTGGCCACGATAAGCAGCACACGTGAGGCGGCCCAAAAGGTTCAGAAAAATGAGGCGAGGAGCAACTTCGGTCGGAGAGTGTGCCGCCGTGTAGTCGCTTAGGCTACGGTTGGCCATGTCTGACGGATGATTGAACGCATTCCCTCATCCGACCGCCAATTCCCACCGAAGCCGCCGAGACGTGGCGGTTTCTGCCGGTTGACGCCAAGCAGCCGGCGTCGGTACCGTCGCGGCATGCGTTGCATTGCGCATTCGCTCTCGATTCTTCTTGCGCTCGGGGTCACAACAGGCTTCCCGAACTCGTCCAGTGCGGACGATATCCATCCGAAGGCGGAACCGAGCGACGGGTCGACGGTGAAGGAGCATGTTCGCCGTGGTCGGAGGGCGCGCAAAGCCGGGCTGTGGACCGAGGCATACGCAGCCTACAAGGCGGCTTTCGAGGCCGCAGACGCGGCGACCAGCACCGAGGTAGAGCGCGCGGAGCTCGCAGGCGAGCTCGGTCTTTGCGAGCTCGCGTTGCACAAGTACCGCGACGCGGCCGAGCACCTGGCCAGGAGCCTCGAACAGCGCGAAGAGTTGCCAGAAGCGCTCCAGCAGCGATTCGAGGCAGGGCAGCGCAACGCAGCGCCGCACATCGCGCGGCTCGTGCTCGGCGTCGATCCGCCCGACGCCGAGGTGCTCATCGACGGCAAGCGCATCGGCCGAACCGCGCGGACCTACACGCTGTTCTTGGAGCCGGGCCAACACATGGTGCGGGGCCGTGCACCGGGCTGCAAGGACGGGCTTCATTCGCTGCGCGCCGTGGCGGGCGCGGAGCACGAGTTCACGATGCCGTTGCTGTGTGCAGCGGCGAGCGGCACCAAGGAGGCGAGCAGCGCCAAGGGGACCGCGACCGCGACGCCGACTCCCGTGCGCGCTTTGCCCGCTCCGCGCGCGCAGGCCCCCAGCCCGTGGGCTTCCTGGCCAGGGACGCTGCGTGTCGTGGGAATCACGCTCGCGACGGGCACCGTGTCGACAGGCGCCATCCTCATGATCAGCGCCAGCAAGCTCGACCAGGATATGAGCGCTCGGCGGGACCAGCTCAAGAGCGACCCAAGATCGAGCTCGTCCATGTGCTGGCAAGCGCCAGAGCGCTCGCCGTGCGGCGAGCTGCGGCGCCTGCGCGATGCGCGCAACCTGTCCGACCGGGTGGGTACGGCCCTGGTCATCACGGGCGGTGTGATCGGCGCGGCCACGACCGCGTCCTTCTTCACCGACTTCTCCTTCCTGGGAAGCACGCCAGCTCTGGATCGGGTCAATGTATCGCCCGTCGTGACCGGGCACGAGACGGGCGTGAGGATCGAGGGGGTGTGGTGACCATGCCGGGTACCGAGGGGATGCGGCCACGGGAAGGCCGAAGAGCGTTGGCCGCCGCCGTTGCTGGCGTGGTCTGTGCGTGGGGAGCGAGCAGCACGCTGCTAGCTTGCACTTCGTACCGCGACGATTGCTGGGAAGTGATGGAGTGCGCCCCCGCGCCTGAGCCGACTTTCTGTGACGGCGACCCAGCGACGACAATGGCGCTCGACGAGTGCGGCGTATTCGTCAGCCCGTTGTCGGGTGACGACAGGAGCCCTGGCACGAAGGACGCACCGGTGAAGACCCTGCAACACGCGATCGGGATCGCCGCGGGCGGACGAGGCAACGGCGAGGCGCCGACCCGGCGCGTGTATGCGTGCAGCGGGTTGTTCGAGGAGCAGGTCACGCTGCCTTCCGGGGTCGACCTCTGGGGCAGCCGCTTCTGTGACGACGGCGGCGATTGGTCGTATGAGGGGTCGTTTGGAGGACCGGATCACCCGACGATCATCGCTCCGCCGGGGGGGATCCCGCTGCGGGTCCTCGGAGTGGAGGATGCGGAACTCGCGGAGGACGACGCGGAGTCTGTGATCTTCGGCGTGCGCGTCGAGGCGGCCGATGCGTCCGCGGACGATGGCAAGTCGTCGATCGCGATGCTCCTGAGCTCCAGGGCCAGGGCGATCGTGCGGGACAGCCAGGTCATCGCGGGCAACGGCAAGGATGGGGAGCCGGGAGAGGACGCGCGCAGCGAACCGGCCAACGGCGGCGTACGGGGGAATGACGGCGCGGACGCCTGCACCGCGGACTTCGCGAAAGGTGCTGACCCCGTCATGACGGTGTGCGACGACGGCATCGAGTCGACGGGCGGACCTGGGGGCTACGGCGACATTGAATCGGGGGGCGATGGCGCTGCGGGGCAGCCGGTGCCCGCGGAGAATCCAGAAGGCTACGGCCTTGGAGGCACTGGCGCGGGGAGCGCGCATTGCAGTGCTGGCGCAGACGGGATGGACGGCCTTGACGGCGGTCGCGCGGCCGGCGCGGTGGGCATAGGCCAGCTCAGCATCGTTGGCTGGATCGGCGTCCGGGGTGAGGACGGGAAAAAGGGCGGCGTCGGCCAGGCGGGCGGCGGCGGTGGCGGCAGCAAATCGCGAGGCGAGATGACGGCGTGCCCGGCGAGCCGACCTCAGGCCGGGGCGGCCGGCGGCTCGGGAGGAAGCGGGGGCTGCGGCGGCCAGGGAGGCAAGGGCGGCGGCTATGGCGGGGCGAGTATCGGCATCATGGCGTTGCAGGAGAGCGCGCTGACGCTCGATCGGACGGAGGTGTTTGCGGGCGACGGCGGCAGCGGTGGGGTCGGCGGGACGGGCCAACCGGGCGGCGTTGGGCGTCAGGGCGGTTGGGGTGGGGTCGGATTTGGAACCGAGATGTGGGTCGCTTGCCGAGGTGGCGGGGGAGGCAACGGCGGCCGCGGAGGCGATGCCGGAGGTGGCCTCGGCGGCCCTTCGTACGGCGTGGCGTCCATCGCTGCCTCCGTGACCTTCGGGCCGGACGCGCCCGCGAAGGCCGGAACGGGCGGTGACGGGGGTCTGGCCGGCAATGCAGCGCCTGATGACCACGTCGGGAGGGGCCTGCAAGGCGACTCCATGCCTTACCGTCAATTCGACGTCCCCGATCCCCCACCGCCCCATTGAATGTCCCCCCATGCACGACACGACATCGAGGGAGAACGATGCGAACCACAAGAGCGATCTATCTGTCCCCCGCGCTGCTCCTCGTCGCGGCCGGCTGCGGTACCGCACCGGGCCCCAATGAGCCGGGCGGAACGGGCTGCGACGGCACCTCGTCGTGTCAGGGTGACGCGCCGCCAGAGTCGTTCTGTCTCGAGCGCCTCGCCGCGGACGTGTGGGAGGATGGCTGCGGGGTGTTCGTGGCCGGCGTTTGGGGCGACGGCCACGACGCGAACCCGGGTACGAAGGAGCGGCCCGTGCGCACGTTGCAGCGCGCCGTGGAGCTCGCGCGTGCCGCACGAGGGCGCGTGTTCGCATGCGCCGACGGCTTCTTCGGGCCCCTCACGCTGCCTTCCGGCGTGGATCTCATCGGCGGCTTCAGCTGCATCAGCTGGAAGCGCATGCTCGACACGCGCTCGCTGATTCAGATCGCAGCTACCGACGGGATCGCTCTGACCGTCGTACCGGCGAGCGCCGGAGATACGGGAGCCGCGGACGGGGTATCGACGATCGTCGACTTGCGGTTCCAGTCGGGCGGCCCGATCGGAATGCTCGTGCAATCCGGCACGGCCGTGGAGCTCATCCGGAGCAAGGTTCGCACGTCGTACGGATGGGCAGGTCACGATGGCGAGAAATGGGGCGGGCTAAATCACGCAGCGATCGGACCGGATGGCGTGTACGGCGGCGATGCGTGCTCGGCAGACACCGTGCCCGGCGGCTCGGCGGTGGTGAATCGGTGCGACGGCGGAATTCCGAGCGTTGGCGGCAAGGGAGGCGACGGGCTCCCCGACGGCGCGGAGGACGGGGACGACGGGGAGCCGTCGCAAACTCCAAACTCCGGGCATGATGGGCGGGGAGGCGGCGGGGACGTGCCAGGCACCCATTGCAGCGGTGGACACCACGGGATCTCCGGCCTGTACGGCACCGTCGGCGCCGCGGGTCAGGGCATCGGGCGTATCACCGAGACAGGGTGGGAGGGCGACTGGGCAGGCGACGGCGGCAGGGGCATGCCGGGCCAAGGTGGCGGCGGGGGCGGCGGCCGTCGAGGCGAACTCGCCGTGTGCGGCGTGGGCTCCAAGGGAGGCGCCGGCGGTGGCTCCGGCGGCGCTGGCGGCTGCGGTGGCAGGGGCGGCCGAGCGGGCGAAAACGGGCACCCGACCATCGGCATCGTCGCGCTTCATGCCAAGCTGACGCTGCGCGATAGCGTCATCACGACCATCGACGCGGGTCCAGGCGGCGACGGCGGAAAGCCCGAGGAAGGCGGCGAAGGGGGCCGAGGCGAACTAGGCGGCGCCGTGGGGGACGGCTCGTGGTCCTGCAAGGGTGGCGATGGCGGGCGAGGGGGCGACGGCGGTTACGGCGGCCCCGGGCGCGGCGGCGACTCGATCGGCATCGCCTACCTCGACGAGGACCAGCTCACGCTGGAGGGCGTCACCTACGAGCTCGGTCCGCCGGGTAAGGGCGGCATCAGCTGGGACTGGTCGGGCGAGACGATCATGGGGGAGGACGGCATCAAGGTCGAGACGCTTCGGTTTCCCGAATAGCCTGTTGTGCTGCCGTCGACCGGCGGCGCCGCCGCGCCGACCTCCACGGCCTCACGCGAACCCTCTCCTTGGTTGGGCGCTTTTCTAAGGCCCATGCTTGGATGCGCTCGTGGCAGTCGTCGAGGAAGGTGCCTTGGCGAGCAGGAATGGTCTCGCATTCCTGGGACTACATGCCTGATACGGATCGGCATGAAAAGTCCAGTGCACATAGACCTTGCCGCCCGGGGACGAGATCGAAGGTGGTGGCACGTCGAAGGGGGCTGCGCGTCGCAATGCCGAGAGCGCGACCACATCGAAGACGACGGATCCACTGGATTTGGCGACGCCCAGCTTCGCGAGGCGGCCATCCGCCTGATTGACGACGATTTCGATCAACACCGCGAGATCTGCCGCGTCGCGGAGCTCGGGGTTCGCCTCGCGCGCGGCTGTCAACTCCTCCCCATATACCTCGTGGAGGCGCTCGTGCATGGAAACGATATAGAGGGCAAAGGGAACACGTGCCCCGCCGAGCGCGGCGGTGTTCCCTGCCTTGACGTCGGGGACATAAACATCGTCCAGCGCTTGTGTGGCTCGCCACTCTTCGACGGTCAGTCGGTGATGGGAGACAGTGTGTCTTGTCGAAGGCGCTGTCGTGGAGCATGACATCCCGAGCGCTGCCATCGTCAAGAGGTTCAGTGCGACGCATGGCTTGCTGCGTGACCATGGCAAAACGCTTGGGCGCAAGGCCCTCCGGTCAAGCCATCGAGCATACGAACAATCTCGCTTCACGTACTTCTCGGCCAAGACCGGCGGGAGCGTAGCGCGCGCTTTCGGGCGGAACCGCGACGGCGCACGCAGCCCCTGGGCGAACTCAGAGGCAAGGGAGGGCACCTCGACGTAGAGCAGGCCAACGGGCGCGTTGCGCAGCATCGGGCCGACGACCTGGAGCTGGTCGGCTTGCTCGCGACGAGCCGATTCATTCGCGCAATCCACCCACCGGCAGGTGCTGGGGATCGATGAACGCGTCATGTCGCGCATAATGCAGAACTGCTGCGAGCCGCTCTTCTGCCGACGTCTCGCGTCGAAGCTGGGCCTCGAGCCCGACGATGGCGTCCCCGACTTGCTCAAAGCTCAAGACGTATTCGAGACCTTCGAACATCCGAGGACGATGTCGATCGAACGGAAGAATGGTAACGATGGTGTCCAAGGTAACGTCTATTCCGGATGGAACATAAATATCCTCATCGGGCTCGTACTTTTGCCAGTTTTGAAGAATTTCTTTTAGTAGAGGTGTCCCCATTCACTCATCCCTCCCTGTCCGTTTGGGTGAAGTAGATGCTGCCAGGCCGAACCCGACGCGTGTTGCTCGCTCGGAACCAGCTGAAGTACGCCAGGTCTACCGGGAACATGATGCCATGTCCACCCCGTGGGTGATCTTCCAAGAACGCGGCCTGTTGGACTCAGGATCGTGCTCTCAAACTGTTGCCCTATGGTCTGACGAATCATTGGCGCAAGCTGTGGATCAGCCATCGCTCGAAGCAAATTCTCATTCGCTGCCGCGAAGTGCGCAGGGTATCGGCCGATCCCGGCCTTCGGGATAGCGGTCTCGAACGCGACCGAGTACGCTCTCGGTGTTACCGTTGCGGCTCCCGCCGCAGCCGTCGACTCCTCCGCGAGCGCTCCCAGCCCCCTCCCCGCGCCGAACACCGTCGCCGCGCCGAGGAGGATCGTCTTCACCCCCGCCGCACCCGCTGCCCGATAATCCTCCCGGTCGATGGCGAGGGCCGTGTCGACCCCATTGCGCCCAATTTCGTAGAGCGGGTTGACGGCATTGAGCGCGCCGAGAACGCCGTCGTCCTGGTAGCCGTCCCACATCGCGCGGCCGAGCGCGTAGGTGCCGTAGCCGCCCAGCGTAACCGCATTCAGGACCAGCGATCGCGCGAGACCGAGCGCCAGTTCGCCCGTCCCCTCGGCAGCGCCGAGCAAGCTCTCGCCGACCAGACTGGCGGGGCTCGTGGTCTCCGTCCACGACAGCGCTGGCTGGGGCACGAAGCCCGCGCTCGTCCCGAGCACGCTGACGTCGATCGGCGGCACGGCGCCGCCCGTCTCGGCAGCCATGGTATTGGTATCGGTGTCGGCGCGCGGCTCGTTCTCCGGCCATTGGCCGCCCACGTCGATGACGATCGGGTCGAGGCCGAGCTCTTCCATCGTGAAGTCCGCGCGGACCGGCGGGGGCCCAGCCTGCGGGAGCGCTTGCTGAAAGCCACCTGGGTCGACGTACGCGAGCGGGTTGTTCAGCACGTAGCTGTACGGATTCCAGCTCTGCCCGAAGGACGGGATCGACACGATCGGGTCCGTCGTCAAAAACCGCCCGATCCTGGGATCGTAGATCCTGCCCTTCATGTTCACAAGCCCGAGCTCGTCGTCGCTCTCGTGCCCTGTGAACCCCTGCGTTGTCTCGCTCGGGAACGACGCAGGCGGGCGCTCTCCCCAGACGGGGTTCTTGCGCTGTCCGAACGGGTCGTAGCTCCGCCGCTCGATCACGTCGCCGTCCTCGTCGGTGAGCGCATCGACGGAGCCGAGGTGATCGACATGCACGTAACGGGTGCCGTCGTCCGAGCCTCCCCGGGTCACGATCGCTACCACACGCTCCGGCGAATGGACATGGTACCGATGCTCTACGGCGCCCGATACCGCCTCTGTGACCCGCTCGTACAGGTCGCCGAAGTAGAGCGTCTCCTTTTCCGGGGTGGTCTTGCGGATCCGCTGCTGGTCGCCGTCGTAGCCGAACGTGATGGTGCTCGCGCCCTGCGTGATGCGCTCCGGCAGATCGAACGGCGTATAGCGCACCGTCGTGCCACCGGGCCGCGCGGTCTGATTGCCGACAGCGTCATGCGCGAAGGTGTCCGTACCCGCGCCGGTGACCGCGTGCGGGTGCAGCGGGTCGTCATACAAGAGGTCACCGACGTCCGACTTGAAGGTGAGATTGCCGTTCGGGCGGTAGTCGTAGCGGAGCGCGCAGGGCGCCGCCGAGCTCTCGATATCGCTGAAGTACGCGCACGTCAGCCGATGGAGCGAATCGTACCGGAAGCGCTCCGTCGTGTTCTCGGGCTGGAGCGCATCGGTGCGGCGCGTGAGATCCAGGAGATCGTCGAACCCGTAGTCCAGGTCCTGCACCTCCCCAGCGCCGCTCTGCGTCGCCATGTGCCTCAGGCGCTGCTTGTCGGCGAAGTAGGTCCGCTCCGTGACGGCTCCGTTGCCGAACACCTCCTCCCGGAAGCGCCCCGCGTTGTCCACGTCGGCCAAGCGCCAGTAGACGAGGTTCGTTCCGCTGTCGCGCACAGCAAGCACATGGCCGTGCGCGTCGCGATCGTGGGCCACGACGAACGGCGCCGCGCCGGCCGGCGCCGGGTACGTGACCGTCTCGACGCGGCCGAGCTCGTCGTAACCCAGCCTGGCCTCCAGGGGAGAGCGCTCGCCGTCAATGCGGAGCGCGATCGTGTCGAGCTGGCCACGGCCCGTGTACCCGTACGTCTTCTCCCCGTCCGGGCTCGCGAGCGTATGGAGCTTGCCGACGCCATGCGCCGCGGTGTCCCAGGTCCACGTGGTCGTCAGGCTCTCGGCACCGTCCTGGTCCACGCGCGAGCGGGGTCGACCGAGCGCGTCGTACGTCCAGGTGGCCTTTCGCTCGAGCGCATCGGTCGACCAAATCAGCTCGCCGAAGCCGTCATGGATCGAGACCGTCGTGCCCCGATCGGGATCGTCGAGCTGACGGACGCGGCCGAATGCGTCGCGCGTCGCGCGCGTCACTGCCTCGCCCGGATCGGTGACCGTATGCAGCAGTCCGAAGGGGCCGTACGCGTAACGGGTGATCCCGTCGGCCGCGTCGGTGATGGTCTTGATGCGCCCCAGCGGGTCCTGCTCGGTCACCGTCACATGATCGAGCGGGTCGGTGACGCGCACCTGCAGGCCATCGTATGCCGTCGTCGTGGTCGCGTTCCAAGGCGTCGTATGCCGCACTTCGCGGCCTACGGCATCGTACTCATAGCGATCGTACAGGATCCCGCTCTCGGGCGTGTCCTCCCTGACCGGCACCGAGCGCCGCGCGATGTGCTCGCCCAGCGCGTCGTACACGACTTCCTGCATGATGCGCTTCGCATCGCCCGAGCCCTCCGACGGCTCCGGTTCGGGCCCATACCCTAGCCATCGGATCGGGCGGCCGAGGCTGTCGAACTCCACCGTATCGTCGGCACCGCCGGTCGTGATCCTCCGCTGCCTCACCCGCCACGCATCCTGCGCCGGGCCGCCGTCATTGATGCGGGAGAGCGCGACCGTCGTCGTCGTGCCATCCGGGCGCGTCTCGCGGCCGGGCCGTCCGAAACCGTCATGCGCCCACGTCGTCACGAGCTGATTCGGATCGACCCGCTTGAGGAGCACGCCGAGCGCGTCGTCGAACTCCACGAGGGTGGTGTGCCCGGCCGCGTTCACGTACTTCTCGGGGAGCATGCCCTCCTCGTCGAAGTCCGTGCTGGATGTGCGCTTGTGCCCGAAGGCGTCCTCCGCCGTGACGCCGGTGATGTTCCCGAAGTCGTCGCGCGCATAGCTGAGGGTCAGCTTCGTGTCCGGAAGGCCGTCGTCGCTCTCGGTGGACTCGGTCTCCACCTCGCCGTAGATCGTGGTCGTTCGCGAGAGGGTCCGGCACTGCGACATCCCGGCCGCCGCGCTGCACTCCTTCTGCGTTTCGAGCTGGCCGAGGACCCAGCGCTCGGTGTCGTTCTTGAACGTCCGCGTGACCTTGAGCGTCAGGTCGACGCCATCCGTCGAGACCTCCTCGGCGCGCACGTTGCCGAACCTGTCGAAGTCCGTCACCTTCGATACCGAGTCGCGCAGCAGGGTCGCGCCGTCGCCGCCTCGCCCGATCTCCCGCACGTACGCCTCGACGGAGGGCACCGCGCCGCCCGGGGGCGGATAGACCCCTTGCGCTCGCCTCACCCGGCGCTCGGTGGGCAGCGTGAAGTACGTCGCGCCGTCGTTCGTCGGTACGAGCGTCCGCGTCACGTCGCTGAACGAGAGCTCGATCTGCTCCGGTCTGGGCTGGCTGGGCAGCCCCGGAGCGCCGTGCCACGTCCGCTGGACGCTCCCCGCGAAGGGAAAGACCTGCAGCTCGTCGTCGAAGGTGACGTGGTCGTAGACGTCGATCGTCACGGCACCCGTATCCAGGTCGGTGACGATCCGCTCGCCGAACCCGAGAAATCCGCGGCCCAGCCGGTGGTAGCGCCCGTCGCGGTAGCCGACCTCGAAGCGCCTTGCTCGATCCCCGCCGTTGTTGAGCGCGTACGCGCTGACCACCCGGCGGGGGCCCACGACGCAGCGCCGCGGATAGCCGCAGTCGTCCGCCGCGCCGGAACGCGCGACGTAGAGCGCGCTCCTCCGGTCCGGATCCTCCTCCGCGCCTCCGCTCGTGACCGGCGCATCGGTCAGGTGGCCGTACGAGATGCTCACGTTGGGCACGAAGCCCGGCTCGGTCGGCTCGTGCGCGTTCATCCCGTCAGAGACCGCGACCAGGAGATCCTGGTCGGCCGAGAGGTTCTGGAAGACGTTGAACACACCGCCGAGCGGCAGGATCACATCCTGGGCCCCGTCCCCGTTGAGATCGCCGGTGCGCGGCCCGCGCGGATCGGCGAGCGTGATCGCGTCACCGAGTTTGGCCTCGAAAGGAACCCCTGCGTCGACGAGCTTGAACGGCGGCCCCGCCAGGTCGCCCGTCGCTTGCAGGACGGCCCAGGAGGGGAGGACATTGGAGCCACTCAGCAGCATGCCTGGCGGGACGGGCATGAGGAGATCCTGCCGTCCATCGCCGTTGAAGTCGAGCGGCACCGCGAGGCGGAAAAGCGCGTCCTGGTCCGGGACCCCCAGCAGATCGCCGAAGCTGAACGCGTCGACGGTCCGGAACGGCGATATCACGAACGTCGACCCCGTGTTGACGTAGGTGTAGAGCTGGCCGCTAAAGCCGGATTCGACGGCATCGGGCAGGCCGTCGCCGTTGACGTCGAGAAAGACAACGCGGCCCCCCCGCGGCACGACAGGGAGCTTGGTGTCGATGACCCCCCAGCGTCCCTCGCCCCGGCGCATGATCGCCTCGTAGCTTTCTCCGATGAGGGCCGTCCCGTCACCAAACAACCTCACGGAGGGCACGATGAGATCGATCGTGCTGTCGGCGTCGATGTCGAGCGTGTGGAGCTCCATCGGGCAGGGATAGCCGGTGAGCAGCTCGATCGACTCGCCCGTGCGGTCGAATCCCGCGGGCGTCGCACCACGCGCGGGCCTCCAGAGGTGGACGGACCACACCGCGGAGAGCGGGTTCGGTACCAGCTCCTCGGCGTGGTCCTGGCACTGGATCAGATCCGGCACCGAGTCGCCGTCGAGATCGGCGAGGTGCACCGAGGCGCCGGGGCTGATCAGGCTCGGGGGCGTAGGCGTGACCCCGAGCGGGAACGGCCGGCGGATGCCCGTGTCATGGAGCGCGAAGGTCCGGTCCGGCTGGGACAGGAGCACGTGCCATGTGGTCTTGGTGTCGAAGACGTCGTGGAGCAAGACGTCCATCTGCCCATCGTCGTTGTAATCGAGCACCGTCCCGAGCTCGGGCTGAAGAAGGGCCGGGTCGGACGGTCCATCCGGATCGGCGACGAACAGCCAATCCTGGAGGAAGGCGAGCTCCGGCGCCGCGAGAAAGGATGGCGAGGCGCGGGGCCCGAGGTTGCGCGCCACCCCCCACGCGGTGATCGGATGCGACGGCGTGCTAGACCCCGCGACGATGTCCGGAATCACGAGATCGTCGAGGCCGTCGGCGTCGATGTCGAACACCATCGGGCTCGCCTTCTCGGAGACCGGCTTGTCGATGTCCGTCGTGAGCCGCTCGAATCCGGGTTTTCCGCGGCTGTACTGAAACCGTGTCGGGGGCTTGCAGACCCCGTCGCTCGCGCACTCCTCGACCTGGGTGAGGAGCGTCCGGCTCGTCGTCGGGCTCAGCTCGTAGCGGAAACCGTAGCTCCGGACCAGCGCGTCGCCCGGACCGAGCATCTGGATCTCCTCCAGGCGAAGCGAGCGCTGGAGCGCCATGCCGCCCGAGTAGCCCGTGCGAACCGCGGCCGAGTCCTTGTTCCCGTAGACGAACCGCACCGCCCGGGAAGGCTCCAGCGACGGCGCGCCCTCGAAGCTCGTGTAGCGGATCTCGTCCACCGCATATTCGGCCGCATGGCCGTCCTCGGCCTCTGCGAGGCAGTACGCGTACGTCATGGCGTTGCCGCGGCCGTCACGGGCCTCGTTCGCGAGCCACGCGCGCGGGACGCTGCCACGCGCGAGCGGCTTGCTGCCCTCGGTGCGCCCGTACTCGACGACGCGGCCGGTGGGCAGATAGGCCTCGAAGAAGAGCGCCTCGGCGGGCGCACCGCCTTCCGGAGGGTAGTGACCGACCACCTTGACGAAGGTATCCGGGAACGTGCGGTACTCGATGGTTCCCGGGGCCTGTCCCACGGGGACGAGGCGCTGGCCGTCGAGGCAGAGCCCGTCGTCTCCGTCGTAGCGCACGCCGCGGATCCGCGTCAAGCGCTGCGCTCATGCCGAACCGCGGCAACCATGCCGAGGTCGAGGCATTCGTGACTGCATCTATGCCTGTTCGACGTGCACGCGGCGGGCACCACAGCTGCCCTCGTCGAGGCGCGATTGGCCGTCCATGACGAAGCCGCAGCGAGGAGAGCGTAGTCCGAGCGTGAAAGCGTGCGTGACGGTGCGCACACTTCCTCCACGGCCAAGCACGCTGTTATCAGCGGCGCCTCGTACAGCCCGAGATTGAGTGGATTGACCCAGTAGGGGAGATCAGCGCGCACGACAGCGATCGCGACGCCCGACAGTAGCCCAGGCGCGCGGTGGGGGGACGAGGAGCTCGAGGACATCGTGCAGCGCGTCCGAGAGCGCACGCTCCGCTGGCTCCGAAAGCGCGGCCTGCTCGACGAGCGCCCGAACGAAGAGCGCTCGAACGAAGCGCCGGAACGGAGTGCGCTTGACGCTTGCGCTGAGGTCGCGCTCCGCAGGGGCGAGTTCGTGAGGATTGAGGACGAGACCGTCGTGCCGCCGGACGATGGAGGTGAAGCGCGGTTCGAGCCGAAGCGCCATGGGCCGCTCACGGTGGAGCTCGATGGTTTCAACGTCGAGGCGGCGGTGCGCATCGAGGGCTACGACGACCAGGGGCGCGAGCGGCTCGTCCTGTATCGCGCGCGTCCCTGCTTCGCTTTGGGGCAGCTCAGTATCCTCCGCAACGGTCGGGTGGCCTATCAGGTGAAGTACCCGCGGCGAAAAGGAACGCATCGGGTGATGATGCCGATTGTGTTTCTCGCGAGGCTCGCCGCGCTGGTGCCGCCGCCGCGCCATCCGCTGGTGCGCTACCACGGTGTGCTCGCGCCGCATGCGAAGCAACGCAGCGTCGTGGTACCGAAGGCGACGGGGAAGGCGTGTAAGGGCGACCAGCGCGCCGGAGCTGATAGCGCGGGCAGCGATGACAAGAAGACGACGATCACGCCCATGCCGACGAGTTAGGCGTCGAAGGGGCGGGCGAGAGGCATGGCGAAGCCGTTGCGCAAAGGAGACGAGCGAAGCGACGCGGCGCCGTCGGCAGTGTCGGAGCGAGGCGCTCGGGACGTGGTGGTTGGGGCGCTGCTGACGATGGTGCATGGCGAGGTCGAGCGCGAGCGGGTGTCGACTGCGCTGGGCGCTGTGCTGCCGTCGGCCGATGTTGGGTTCGTGTCGGAGGGGATCTCGGTCCGGCACCTTGATCGGCTGCTGCATGGCTCCTTCTGGCGACGTCGCCTCGCGTCGAATGGTCGAAGCTTTCGCGGCGGACTTACGCCGTAGATGTTCTCGCGTGCCCGCGATGCAGCGGACGGATGCGACTCATGGCCGCGATCACGGATAAGGCGACGGCGAGGAAGATTTTGAGCCACCTCGGTCTGCTCGCCGAGCCGCTGGAGTGCCGCGCGCGGTACCCGGCGGACCCCGCGTGACGAAACCGACAGGGCGGGACGCTGTGTTGCCGCCCAGGCTAGCTGATGGGTTTCCGTACGGACTGGATAATGGCCATCAGTTGTGCCAGGCCTCGGCAATCCGTTGCCGGACGCGGGCAGGCAGGATCGCGTTTTCGACGAGGAAGCCCAGCAGATCGTCGACGCGCCTCCAGAACGCAGCGTCGTCCCCTATCCGGGCCATCTGTCTAGATCCTTCACCGTGTTGGCGTACTCGTAATTGCTGAGACGGCGGAGCGGCGCGGTACCGGGCCTCGGCGTCTGGCAGAACGCCGAATCCAGCACG
The DNA here is from genome assembly GCF_028368935.1 of Sorangium aterium. Lineage (NCBI taxonomy): Bacteria > Pseudomonadati > Myxococcota > Polyangiales > Polyangiaceae > Sorangium > Sorangium atrum. Next base: position 4,029,355 of record NZ_JAQNDK010000001.1, read on the forward strand.
TCTTCCGGGGGTTCGACGATCCCAGGCTCGTCCCCGCCGGGGCCTGTGCCAGCGCCCGTGGACTGGCCGGGCCCGCCGATCTGGCCGTTGCAAGCCGCGACGAACGCGAGCAGGAGCGGCGCAGCGTACCTGAGGTGTGAGCCGAAAAGCTCGAGAGGCCAGCGATGCGTGTGTTGCTCGGGGTTCACCGTGTTCTCCACGCCGCGCCCGAAGAAAGGCACGAGTTGGTGCGAGCGCCGACCACATGGATTGGCACCTGCACGGGTTCCCGACGCTGCGACTCAACAGCGCCGATTTGATATGATGTACCAGAACCTGTCCCGTCCGGCTCACGGCAGAGGTCGATCGCGAACATTTTTGTGCCCCAACGACCCACCAACCCACCCATTTTATCTACCGCCGTCGCGTTTTTTGAATCCCGACGGTATCAGCGCGCGGCGTCTCGCTGCACATCACTGCTGAGAGCAGATACTTCAACCACCAACGATTTCGATGCCTGGACGTCGAGACGTCGGGATCGCGCTGGAGGAGAAGGCGCCTTCCTTCCGTCGTGAGGTCGTGGCACCATCGCCGCGCCAGGCGCCGTTCGAATCGACAGACGCTCGCGGAGGTGCAGCCGATGGGGGTCAAGGTTCTCTTCATCGTCAAGGAGATAGAGGGGGCCGAGCCGCTCGGCGCCCTGTACGTGGCGGGCTGTCTCGAGCAAGCGGGCCACGAGTGCAAGTTCATCGGCACGCGCGGCAACGACGTCCTCGCCGAGGTGCGGCGGTACGGGCCGGACGTCATCGCCTTCGGGGCGACGACCGGGCTCCATCGCTATTATCTCGGCCTCAATCACCACATCAAGCAGCATTACCCGAAGGTGGTGTCGCTGATGGGCGGGCCGCACGCGACCTACTATCCGGAGGTGATCCAGACGCCGGGGCTCGACGTGGTGTGCCAGGGCGAGGGCGAGGACGCCGCCGTCGAGCTGTGCGACGCGCTGGCGCGAGGCGACGATCACCGCGGTATCCGGGACCTCTGGGTCAAATCGGAGGGGAAGATCTACAGGAATCCAGCGCGCGGGCTGCGCCGCGACCTCGACGCGATCCCCTTCCCTCCGCGGCATCTGCTCTACGAGTACGACGACAGCCTGCGGCGGCGCCCCCTCAAGTCGTTCACCACCAACCGGGGGTGCCCCTTCCCCTGCAGCTACTGCTTCAACCCGTCGCTGGTCGAGCACTACGGCTCGAGCTGGAAGAAGGTGCGCGTCCGGAGCCCCGAGAACGTCGTGGCCGAGCTCGT
>NZ_JAQNDK010000003.1:1800000-1903842 GCF_028368935.1 Sorangium aterium
CGGCCCAGAGCCGCAGCGCTTCCGCTGCTCAGCTGCTGGTCCGTCAGCTCGGGGCGGGCCTTCTAACGGCCTACCTCGAACCTGTCAACCCTTTCTTTCTACTGGATCGATCCGGTCGACTCGCCGGCCTGCCGTGGCCCGCCGGGCAAGTGCTCCGAAAGCGCAGCGGCTTCGCTGCTCAAGATCTCGGCTTCCGCCTGCGTTTCCGCCGACGTGCGACGGTGAACTTATCTATGTTTCACGAAGGTGTCAACGGGCCCGTGGCGCGGCCGGACGGCCTCGAGCGCGCGGTCGCAGAGGGCGCGGTCGCGTGGTCGCTCGGTCGCTCGGTCGCGCGATGTTGCCCGCACCGCATGAGCCTGCTTCGTCGCTCGATGCGGCGCCGAAACGTCCGAGGTACCGGCCGCCCGCCACGTCACGTGACGACAGAACCGCCCGGGGCGCGAGGACGTCGTGCCTCGTGGCGAGGCGCGCGGCACGCCACCCGCCGGACCCGGCGTGCGTGCTGCCGGCCGAGCTGGCGCGCGACGACCTCGGCTCGCACGAGGACGTGACGCCGCAGGAGACCATCCCGGGCGAAAGCCCGCGGTGGGCGCTCACCGTGCGCGGGCCAGAGGCGCGTGAGCGCACCGTCGGCCGTCTGGAGCGCATACGCCCGAGCGCAAAGGAGTATGCAAAGGACTAACGAGACCTTCAATGCAGTACGGCTGCGCGCACGTGCCGCGCGCGTGCATCGTTTGCGCGACGCATCCTCCTCTCCGCTGGCCTGACCTCTGCAGACACCGGCGACCCAGGTGGCACGGGGTAGGCGTCCGGGGGGAGCGGCCATGACAATGCGCATCGGTGCAATCGCGGTGGGCTCAGCGGTTCTCGCGCTGGGCTGTATGGACCTGGATCAACAAGAGCCGCCACGCGAAAGCGTGGCCGCTCTCCAGAGCGGCGCGCAGCTGGAGACGGCGCGCTTCATCGAGGGTGGAACGATTCCGTACGTGCTCGGGTTCTCACCGGAGACCGGGCAGATCCTCGGCGGCTCGCACGAGCTCCTCATCCCGCTGACCGGGACGCGAGAGCCGATCGACGGCGCGAATCTGCCCACGAGCCTGCATCCGGAGCTCAGGGGGTCGTACGTGGCGCTGAGCTCGAGCCTGCTGCAAGGCCAGTCCGGGGGCCCCTTCGCCTCGCAGTGGTGGCCGCAGAACAAGAACGGCATCGCGGACCGGTGGAACTCCGCGGTCAAGGACTACGGCGATCTGACGTCCGATCCAGACAACCTCTCGCCGACCGAGAAGTACGATCTCCTGTTCTACGCGGGACAGGGCCGGTCCCTCGCTCCGCCCGCGGGCGCAATCGCGCTGGAGGTGGGCCGGGCCGAGGGGCTGCGCGCTCCCCGGGCGACGCAGGTGGCGGGGCCGACGACCTACTGGGAGCTCAAGCACCACGGCCTGTATCAAGGGGTGACCCCGGAGTACTGGTGGGGACACTGCAACGGCTGGGCGGCCTACGTCGTCGCCGAGGACGGCGGGCCGCCGCAGCACGACATCCGCGTGAAGCTCTCGGGCGGCAAGGTGACCACGTGCGCTTCGGTCGAGACGGGGTGCATCCTGTTCCGCACCGCCGACATCGAGGCGCTCATGACCGAGCTCTACCACAGCGACTCGGCCACGGTGTCCGGGCGGCGCTGCGAGACGCGGGAGGACCTCGTCCAGCGCGATCAGTACGGCAGGCCCGTCGATCCGGCGTGCCGCGACCTGAACCCCGGGACGATGCACATCGCCATGACCGGCCTCCTCGGGCTGGGCGCGAGCTCCATCAGCTCGCCGTCGAGCGCGCGGGCGCGGCGCGCGTTCGTCGTCGACTACACCTGGCACCGCGAGGTGTGGAGCTACCCGGTCACGTCGTTCGCCATCGACACGATGACGGAGGTGAGCGCGCAGGAGGCAGCGCGGCTCGTGTGTAACGGCGGGTTCCAGGGGGCGGATTGCTACAATTACCGGTTCAACCCGTACGCGAGGCGCTTCGTCCGCGTCAGCGGGCGCTACGGGATGGTCTCGGACGAGGTGAGCCCCGACCAGCTCCTCCTGCCCCCCGCGCAGCGCAACGTCCCGGTCCTGAACGTGGAGCTCCACTACGTGCTCGAGCTCGACGATCGGCTGGCGGTGCTCGGCGGCGAGTGGATCAAGAACCCCTCCCTGGTCAACGGCATCAACGGCAAGCAGCTGCACCCCGACTACCTCTGGCTCCCGGTGAGGGCGCAGGGCCCAGGGGAAGACGCCGATGATCTGGGCGGCTCCACGGACAACCCGTACATCGCGTACTCGCGCGCAAAGGCGCTGCTGAACCTGTCGCGCGCTGCCGTGACGGGGAGCAGGCCGTCGGAGTGACCCGGAGCGACCGCGCGCCGACGGCCTCGGTGACGGGGCGCTGACGGTCGCGGTGACCGCGCGCCGACGGCCTCGGTGACGAGGCGCCGGCCGTCGCTTTGCCGGCGCCGCGCCGCCGCGCGCCGGTCTACGATGGCGCCGCCATGGTGCACCTGGACGAGACGTTCGCCGCGGCGCTCCGCCGCGCGGACGTGCGGTGGCTCGCCGAGCACGTCGATGAAGCGCGCTGCAGCAAGGAGATGCTCCCCCGGCTCGTGAAGCACGAGGACGAGCGCGTGCGGTACCTCGGGCTCACGCGGATGGCCCAGGCCGCAGGGCGCGAGGGCAGCGCAGGGCGGCGAGAGCTCGCGGCGCTGCTCCCGCGCACGCTGGACAGGACGCCGGAGGTCGCGCTGCTCCTCGCCGGGCTCTACCGCGAGCTCTGGCCCTCCCTCCCGGATCAGCGCCTCCCGGCGTGGCGCGAGGCCTCGCTCCCCGCCGCCGTTCGCGTCGCGTGGCTCCGGACCGAGATCCTCACGCGGCCGGAGGCCGTCCGCGGCGAGCCCGCCGGCGAGCTCCTCTGCCAGGCGCTCCACGCGCTCGATCCGGCCGAGATCCCCGCCCCAGAGGCGCTCCTCCCTGAGCTCGCGGCGCGCCGCGAGCCGGTCCTCGCGGCCGCGGCGCTCGACCTCACGCGGCGCTGCCTGCATGCGGCGCTGCTCGCGCCGGAGCAGGCGCGCGCGGTGCTCGCCGCGCTGCTCGACGCGCCGGCGCCCGCGATCGTCGCCGCCGCCCTGCGCGAGCTCGCCGAGCCCTGGGCCGTCCTCGCCGGCGGGCCGCTCCCGGGCGCGCGCCTGGGGCAGCTCCTCGGCGGCGCCCCCGAGGTGGCCGCCGCCGCGCTGGAGACGGCGGCGCGCCACGGCGAGGGCGCCGCGCTCCGCGCGTTCGTCTCGCGCGAGGACGCGCCGCCGCGGCTACGGCAGCGGGCGCTCACGCTCCTCGGCGAGCACGCGACCCGCGAGGACGTCGGCGCCATCCTGAACGTCGCGGCGGGCGATCCGCTGCTGCTCGGCCCGAGCGCGATCGCCTGCCTGCGCGCGCTGCACCGGCGCGGGCACTTCCCCGCCCCGGAGCACGCGGCGGCCCTGCTCGACCTCGCCCTCGCCGATCCCACGATCGCCGCGGAGGACGTCGCGGCGGTCGCCTTCACCTGCCGGCGCGCGCTCCTGTCGGCGCTCGCCGCGGCGCCGGGCAGCGACGCGAGCTGGGCGCGCCGCGCCGAGATCATCGTCGCCATGGCGCGGCAGGGCGCGGCCGATCTCCCGCTCGGCGACGCGCTCGCCGAGAAGCTCCGCGACGCGCCGTCGCCCGCGCCCCTCCTGCGCGCGCTGGGCGCCCTGCGCCACGCAGCCGCGGAGGACGACGTGCTCGCCGCCCTGCCGCGCGCGCCCGCCGCGGCGCTGGAGGCGCTCGCCGCGCTCGGCGGCCCGCGCACGGCGGACGCGCTCCGGGCCGCGCTCGGCCAGGGCGACGCGGCGATCGTCCCCCACCTCCGCGGCGAGCGCCATCGGGCCGTGGCGCTGCTCTGGCACCTGACGGAGGATCCGGCGGAGCGGCGCGCGCTCGTCGCCCGCCTGAACCCACGGGACCTGCCGGCCGAGATCGCCGCCGACCTCGGCGCGCCCGAGGCGGCGGAGCTCGCCGTCCTCCAGCGCGCGGTGAAGCGGTGCACGCCCGCGGACGCGCTCAGGGCGCTCGCGCGCGCGGGCGACGCGAGCGCCCTCCCGGCGATCGCCGATCTGCTGCTCCGGATCGCGGCGGACCTCGCCGCGGCGTGGATCCCCGGCGGGCCAGCCCAGCCGCACGATCGCGACCTCGACACGGGCCCCGCGCGATCCGCGGAGCCGGCGATCCCGGACGATGTCGCGGAGGCGATCCGCGGCCTCGGCCGGCGGCTCCACGAGCGCCGGAAGATCCGGCCTGTCTGCCTCCTCGACGCCGCGAGCGGGAGCGCTGCCGGCGACGCGCTGCTCGCGAGCCTCGCCCTCGAGCTCCTCGACCGACCCGGCGTGTCCGCGGGCGAGCGCGCGCTCCTCGTCGACCTGCTGCGGTCGGCGCGCGGTCAGGGCGCGCGCTCCCGCGTCCCGCGCTTGCTCCGCCACCGCGATCCCCGCGTGCGCAAGCGCGTGATCGCGCTGCTCGCCGAGGACGGCGCGGAGGCGCTCTCGGCCAGCCTGACGCTCCTCACGGGCGCGGGCGACGTGCAGACGGCGCGGCAGGCGCTGCGCGCGCTCGGGGGCATGGGGGCGCGCTGGGCCTGCCCCGCCATCGCCGCGTGCCTCGATCACCCGAACATGAGCATCAAGAAGACGGCGGCCGAGGCGCTGGCGCGGGCGGGCGGGCCCGAGGCCGTGCCGAAGCTCGTCTTCTGGCTCGGCCGCCACGACAACCCGGGGCTGCGCGCGGCGCTCGAGGCCGCGCTGCGGTCGATCGTCGGGCCGGCCTGCGAGGCGACGATCCTCGCCGCCGCAGGGGCCGTGGAGGACGAGCGTGCCCGCGACCGGCTGCTCGACGCCCTGAGCGGCAAGCTGTCGGCGCAGGCGATCCGGAGCGGGCTCCGCCAGGGCTCGGCCGCGGCGGCGCGGCTGCTCGAGCGGGTGCTCGACGGCGAGATCGCCCTCGCCTCCGGGACCGCCGGCGAGCTCGCCGTGGAGCTCGAGGCGCACGGCCTCCCTGCCCGCGAGCGAGGGCGCCCCGGCGCGGCGCCTCCTCCGGACGACGCGGACGCGCTCGCTGCCGCGCTCGCCCGCGATGGCTGGGACGACGCGACGGCGCGGCGCCTGCTCGAGCGGCAGGCGGCGCTGACGCAGCGGTGGCTCGCCGCCCTGCGGACGCTCACGCCGGAGTGGCTCCGCCTGGCAGCGGGCGAGCCGGCGCTGCGCGACGCGGCGCTCCGGCTGATCGCCCGCGTGTCCACCGCCCCGTTGTCGCCCGCCGAGGCGCGCCTGTACGCCCGGCACGCCGCGGTGCTGCTCGACGGCCTCGCGGCGGCGGCGGCCGAGCTGCGCGACGGGCTGCTCCCGCTGCTCGAGGAGGCGGCGCCCGAGCTCCCGCGCGCCGAGGCGCTCGGCGTCGCGGCGCGCGTGCGCGGGCTCGCGCCGGCGCCGGGGGCGCGCCGATCGCCGCTCGCGCTGCTGCGGCGGTGCGGGGCGATCCTGGGGCGCGCCGACGTCGATCACGCGCTCGCGACGGCGCGCGCCGCCGCCGATCCGTGGACGGCCGAACCGGCGATCCTGCGCGAGGCGTTCGGGGCGACGGCCGAGGCGGGCGACGGCGAGGATCCCGAGGGCGCGGCCGCGTGGCGGGCTGCGCTCCGGGCCGCGGCGCTCGAGCCGGCGGCGCTCGCGGCGCTCCGGGCGGCGCCGCGCGGCGGCCTCGGATCGCGCGCGCAGCTCGCCGCGCTCATCGAGGTGTTCCCGGCCGCGGCCGAGGCGGCGCGGCCGGCGCTGCTCGACTGGATGGAGGCGCTCCAGCCGATCGGCGCGCCGCCCTGGACCCTCGCCGAGCAGGCGGCCGCGCCGCGCGGCGACGCGCGGGTGGCCCGGCCGTCCGATCTCGACCAGCCGCGCTCGGCCGCGCTCCGCGAGCGCCTCCTGTCGATGCTGGCCGCGCCCGCGCCCGAGCTCCGGAGCAAGGCCGCCGTCGCGCTCCTCTCGTGGCCGGAGCCCGACGCCCGCGCCGCCGCGCTGCAGGCCTACCTGCGCGGCGACATGGATGGCGTGGACCGCCCGGGGCTGCCCTCCCTGGCGCCCTCGCTGCTCGATCTCTCCGAGGGAGAGCTCCGGGGCGACCCGGCCGACGAGGCGCGCCGGGAGCGCGCGGCGCGCCTCGCGGACCTGCTGATGCCGCCGGAAGCGGAGCGCCTGTTCCCGCAGCTGCTCTCGTGGTGGGAGTCGGGCGCGCCGGCGACGCGCGCGGCGGCGGCCCAGGCGATCCGCCGCGTCGCGCCCGACGCGCGGGCGGCTCGCCTGCTCGATCACCTCCGGCAGGGCGCGTGGGGCTACCTCGATCTGATCGCCGGCGAGCGGCTGCTCCGGACGCCGGAGCTCGAGGCCGTGGCGGAGCGCCTCCGCGCCGAGGGGCGCGCCGATCTGGCCGGGCGGCTCTCCCTCGACGACGGCCCGCTCCGGCCGCCCGGAGGGGGACGCGCGGCCGAGGACGCGCGGGCGCTGGAGGCGCTGCGCGCGCGCCCCGAGCCGTGCGCGCCCGAGGCGGGCGACCGGGGTCCGTCGCGGCACGAGCTCGTGCGGCTCGCGCGCGCAGGGGACGCGGAGCAGGCCCGCCGGGCGCTCTCGGCGCTGGCCGGGGCGCCCGACGGGGAGCTCGCGGCGCTGCTCGTGGAGCTGCTCGGCGATCGGCGTCCCCGGGTGCGGCTCCACGCGCACCGGCTGCTCCGCGACGCGGTGGATCGCGCCGCCTACCTGCGCGCGACGTGCGCGCTCCTCTCGGATCCGCTGCCGGACGTGGTCCGCTCGGCGATCCGGATCCTCTGTTTTGCGCCATGGCCGCCCGCGCTCCCCGCGATCGTGGGCCTGCTCCTGCACCCGCACGCGGTCGTCCGCCGCGCGGCCGCGGAGGGGCTCGGGCACGTGGGCGCCCCGGCGATCCCCGCGCTCAAGGACGCGCTGGGCCGCGCGCGGCCGGACCGGCGCGAGGTCTATGCAGAGGTGATGAGGCGGATCGAGGGGCGGTGATCGAGCCAGCCGCCGCTCGTCAGTTCACGCGCGGCCCCGGCGCATCCCCTGGCGTCCCTCCCGGCCCGAGCTCCCCTGCCCCGGGCGCGGCCGGCGGCGACACCACGCCGCGATCGGGCTCGCCGAGGACACACGCCTCCTTCCCCTCGACGACCCTGCATCGGTAGTCGGCCGGACACTTCCCTCCGCACGGCTGCCGCACACACATCCCCGTGGCTGCGTCGCACGCCGTCCCGGTTGGACACGCCGCGTAACACGTGTCGTACACCGCGCGGTTTGCGACGGTCGACCCGGCCGCACCGGCGAGGGCGACCGCGGCGTCCGCATACCCGGTGCCGGTGACCCCGGCGCCAGAGGTCTCGTTTCGATGACCGTCGCGACCGGGCGACGTCTGAACCGCCGTCGCACCGAGCAGGAACTCGGGCGGTCCGTGCCTCGGTTTCAAACATCCCGTCAGGATTCCAACCAAGCAGCAGGAGACCAGAAGGACGGTAATTCTCATAGAACCGAGATCCTCCATACACACCGAAACGATTCCACGACAATACAGGAGCGCACTCCGGTACCATCGACGCGATGCAGGGGAGGGATACGAGGTGAGTGAACCTGTGCACCTAACGCCGTGGCCCACACCACTCCGCTGGGAGGTACCGCCCAGGAGCTGGAGCGCCGGGAAAGCGTCGAGCCTGACCGTCACAGCGGGCGGCAAGACCGACCTGTTCCTCGATCCGGAGCGCACCCGGGGCGCCCTGAACGCGCCGCGCCTGCTCGGGACGCCGCACGGGGATTTCCTTGCCAGCGCGCGGGTGACGGTGGGCTTCTCGGCGGTGCGCGACGCCGGCGTGCTGCTCCTCTGGGCGCACGAGCGCTCGTGGGCGAAGCTCTGCTTCGAGCTCTCGCCGGAGGGCGCCCCGACGGTCGTCTCCGTGGTGACCCGCGGCCTGTCGGACGACCGCCGATCCTTCGAGGTCGACGCGGATCACGTCTGGCTGCGCGTCTCGCGGCTCGGGCGGGTGTGCGCGTTCCACGCCTCCACCGACGGGACGACATGGCACCTCGTCCGCAGCTTCTCGCTGGGCAGCACGGCGGAGCTCGCCGTCGGCTTCTCGGCCCAGTCGCCGGCAGGCGACGGCTGCACCGCGGTCTTCGACGACATCCGCTTCGCGCCGCGCCGGCTCGGCGACCTCCGCAGCGGAGACGCCGCGTACGGCGATGCCCTGGCGCGCGCCGGCCAGATGCCGCCGCTCACCGGGATCGCCTTGCCGCTCCCCCACGTGCTGTGAAGCGCGGGCCGCGCGATGGCGCGCGGCCTCTTCCGGCGCGCTCCCCCGCCGGCGCCCGTGATCGCGCACGATCCGGCGTGACGGCCGGCGTCAGGGACAGGCGAAGGCGCTCCCGGGTGTCCCTGGCACGTCGCGTCTTGTCCCTGGCACGCCGGACCTCGTCCCTGGCCCGCCATACCTCGGCCCCCGGCCCGCCATGCCTCGGCCCGGACGGCGGTCTCCGTGTCGCTGGCGCCAACGCCGCAGGTCGCCAGGGCTCCGATCGTTGTCCCTGGCCAAGATCTCCCTCTCCATATCGTTCGACTCCGTGTCCCTGGCGGCGTTCTCCATGTCCTGTCGCCAGGCTCCATGTCCCTGGCGACCCTATCCATCGTCGATGTCGCTCGTTTCCCTGTCACTCGCGGTGTTCTCCGTGCCCCTGTCGCACGATTTTGCCCCGAGCGCCGAGATGTCTCGATATCCGAAGTGAGGCCAGTGACCGTCGGGCGACAGCGAAGAAGCCGGCGAGACCGAGCGAGCGATCGTGAACGGCTTCGTGGCAGGGACGAGGCTCGATTGCACGATGTCGGGCCCCACCCCGACAGGGAGGCGGTGGGCATATCTGATCGTTGGCAAGGACCAGTCCACCTGTTACCGGACTCCGAACATCCATCGTATGGACCTGGCGCCGGAGACCGCCATCCACTGTCACAGCCTCGGCACGAGCATCGGATGTGACAACATCCAGGACCTCTGGATCCCATCCCATCAGGCGGTCGCGCGCGGCGGGGAAGCCCGGCCGAGCGTGGCCGCCGGGTCGAGATCGAGGCGGCGCCGTGCTCGCGGGCTGTTTCCCTCGCTCGCCGGACCCGGTACGCTCGGGATCGATGCTTGACGAGAACACCCCTCACGGGACGCCGGTCAGCGAGAGCGCGCGCCGGGTCGGCGCGCTGTTCCAGCCCTTCTCGCCGGGTTATGCGGACGACCCCGCGCTCGCCTTCTATCAGGCGGCCCACCGGGAGGCCCCGGTCGCTTACAGCGAGGCGTTCTCCGCCTACCTCGTCACGGGCCACGCCGAGCTCACGCAGGTGCTCCGCGAGCCGGTCCTGTTCTCTTCCGCGCACATCCTCGACCTGCCGCCGGATCTGCCGCCGGAGGTGATCGCCGAGCTCAAGCAGGGCGTCTACGAGATGCCGCCTGCGCTCTTCAACAACGACCCTCCCGGGCACACGCGCGCGCGGGCGCTGTTCTCCAAGGGGTTCACGCCGGCGAGGGTCGCCTCCCTCGAGCCGGCGATCGCCCGGGCCGCAAACGAGCTGGTGCGCGCCATGGACCTCGGCGGCGGACCGGTGGATCTGATGCAGGCGCTCGCCTTCCCGCTCCCCTTGCAGATGAGCGCCGCCCTCGTCGGGATACCGCTCGAGGACGCGCCCCTGCTCAGGGCCTGCCAGGACGAGCGGTTCACGCTCTACGATCCGACGGCCGACACGGCGCGAAAGGTGGAGGCGGCGCGGCGGTTCGTCTCCTACGAGCGCTACCTGGCCGCTCTCATCGAGCGGCGCCGCGCCGAGCCCGCCGACGACCTCATCACGGCCCTGATCGGCGCCCAGGTCGACGGCGAGGCGCCGCTGTCGGTCGACGAGATGATCTCCCATATCATCGTCCTGTTCTTCGCCGGCTACGAGACCGTCGCGAGCCTGATCGGCTCGCTCGTGCTCCGCCTGCTCGAGGCGCCCGCGCTCTGGGACGCCATCGGCGGCGACGCGGCGCTGCTCCAGGCGGCGATCGAGGAGACGCTCCGGATCGACGCGCCCGTGCAGATGGAGCCGCGGCGCGCGACGGCGCCCGCTGTCGTCGGCGGCGTCGAGATCCCCGCGGGCGCCACGGCGTTCGCCTTCTTCGGGGCGGCCAACCACGACCCCGCGGTCTTCCCGAGCCCGGAGCGGTTCGACGTGACCCGCCCCGTCGCCACCCCGCGCGGGCGGCACCTCGGCTTCGGCTGGGGGGTCCACACGTGCATCGGCGCTCCCCTCGCGCGCATCGAGGTGAGGTGCGCCGTGCAGGCGCTGCGCGCGGCGTTCCCCGGCCTGCGCCTCGCCGCCGCGGCGCGGCCCAGCTACGCGCCCAGCCTGTTCTTCCGCAAGCCAACGGCCGTGCCGGTGACGCTCGGCGCGGCGTGACCGCGTCCCGGGGATCAGGAAACATCCCGATCCCGGCCGAGGGACGGCACATGGCAGGAGGCAAAGCACCATGACCAGAGATCTTCGCGCGCGTATCATGCACATCGTGGGAGCCGGCATGTTCACCGGCCTGTCGCTGGCTGTCGGCTGCCTCGATGGCGCCGTGGAGGGCACGGAGTCAGGTACGGGCGCGGGCGGTCAGGGCGGCGCTGCGGGTCAGGGCGGCGCTGCGGGTCAGGGCGGCGCTGCGGGTCAGGGCGGCGCCGGCGGTCAGAGCAGCGTCCAGACGAGGTGCTTTTCGCCGGAAGAGATCCAGGCAAACGCCGGCGGCGGGGGCGACGGGGGCAGCGGGGCCGGCGGCGCGGGTGGGAGCGCAGAGGCCTGCCCGAGCGACTACCATCCGAACCCCGTATCCTGCGTGCGCTACGAGAACGGCCGGCTGGAGGACGGCCAGTGCTGCTACGACGTCGACGACCCGGGCATCGGCGCCTGCGGCCGCCCGTTCCTCGTGGGCGGCGAGCCGCGCCTGGCCGGCGTCGAGGCGCGCGCCGACTGGGTGCTCGATCCTGCGGCGGACGACCCGATCGCGCTCGATCCCGCGACGCGCGCCGCCCTGGCGGAGGCGTGGCTCGCCGACGCGCGCCTCGAGCACGCCTCGATCGCGTCCTTCGCGCGCTTCACGCTCGATCTGCTCGCCCTCGGCGCGCCGCCGGCCCTGATCGACGCGGCGCACCGCGCCCTGTCGGACGAGCTGCAGCACGCGAGGGCGTGCTTCACGCTCGCGAGCCGCTACGCCGGCCGGCCGCTCGGCCCGGGGGCGATGGCCATGGACGGCGCGCTCGGCGCGCCCACGCTCGCCGGCGCCGCGGCCAGCGCGGTGCGCGAGGGCTGCGTGGGCGAGACGCTCGCCGCCCTCCTGGCCAGCGCGCAGCGGGACCGCGCGCGCGACCCCGAGGCGCGCCGTACCCTCGACAGGATCGCGGCCGACGAGGCCGCTCACGCCGAGCTCGCGTGGGCGTTCGTGCGCTGGGCCGTGGCGCGCGGCGGCGAGCCGGTGCGCGCGGCCGTGGCGCGCGCGTTCGACGAGGCGCTCGCCGAGGCGCGCGGCGTGCACCTCGGCGAGCGCGCCGGGATCGACGCCGCCGCATGGCGCGACCACGGCCGGCTCACCGAGGCGGAGCGGGCGCGCTGCCACCTGGGCGCCGTGCGCGACGTGATCGCGCCGTGCGCAGAGGCGCTGTTGTCCGCGCCCCTCTCCGCTCCCTCGCCGGACGCCCGCCCCGGCGCCGCGGCGTCGCCCTCGTGAGAGGATCCAGGAGAGCATCCCTGCCCCTGCCCCTGCCCCGGTCCGCGTCGGTCGAGATCAGTCGATATCAGCCGGCGCCAGTGGACGTCAGTCGACGCCGGTCGACGTGGAGGCTCGCCGCCATGGCGCGCTCATGACCCAGCAGTTTCAAGCAGTTGTCGACAGATCGCGGCAGAAAAAAAACATCGCTGAGCGTGTCGATCTCGGGTCCGCCCGTTCGTCGTGACGGTAGAACCAGGGCGCATCCGGTCAGTGCCGTCCGGACCACCCGCTTCGAACCAGCTCGACCCAGGAGGAGACACGACATGCGATCCATGATCACCGCGGACCCGGCCACCAATGACGCGAGGACGACGCAGGGGCAGCCGGATCACGCGCCGCCTTCCGATCGCCGGACGAGGACACGCAGCGCGGTCGTGAGGCGCGTCTCGATGGCAGCGTGCCTGTTCGTCGCCGCGTGCGGTGGCGCGGAGGACTCCGGCGATCCGGAGCCGACCGCGTGGAAGGACATGAGCTTCGAGCAGCGCGTCACGTACATGAACAGCGACGTCCTGCCGCGGATGAAGGAGGTGTTCGTGGCGTACGACCCGGCGTTCGAGACCATGGACTGCACGACGTGCCATGGCGCCGACGGGGCCACGCGCGCCTACGCCATGCCGAGCCCGGCGATCGCCGTGCTACCCGACACCGAGGAGGGGTTCCTCGAGTACGTGCAAGACCCGGAGCACCCCGAGCGCGCGGAGTGGAGCACCTTCATGTTCGAGAAGGTCGTGCCCGAGATGGCCAGCCTGCTCCAGCGCGTCCAGTACGACCCCACGACCGGCAATGGCGACTTCTCGTGCAACAACTGCCACACGCTGGGGTCGGTCAAGCCGTGAGGCCGTCCGAGGCAGGGACGAGCGGCGCGGACCTCGGCCCCCTCGCGCCCGTCGGCGCAACCCCGCTCTCCGGTCCGCGTCCTCTGGGATTGGCGCCTTTGCGCTGATTTCGTCGCATCCAGCGCCCTGATCCGTCAATCCAATCTCGATCGGGTCATCCTGCCCGGCCAGAGCGCCCTGCCGCTGCCGGGCCGAAAACCACAGCAGCGCCGCGGGCCCGCATGCTCGACGGCGAAAGCTCGATCGCCGGGGCGCCCGGCCCTGTATATCTCCGTCCAGAGGAGGTCTCCCATGTCCGACCCGAACGAGATCGCAGAGTGCAACGCGCAGTTCCTGGCCGCCTGGATCCACTTCAGCCGCTGCCTCCCCGGCCACCGGATCGAGCAGACGGACGGCGTCTCCGCCATCCTCTCGGGCACGGGCATGGCTCTGCTCAACATCGCCACCCTCTCCTCGCCGGCCGGCAACCGCACGGATCTGGAGCGCCGCGCGCGCATCGGCGCCGAGCTCGCCCGGACCGGCGGCGTTCCCTGGTTCTTCGCGCTGTCCGACAGCTGGGCGCCCGGCGGTGACGCGGACGCGAGCGCCGAGCTCCTGGCCGGGCTCGGCTTCCAGCCTGCGGTGTCGATCATGGGCATGGTCGCCGAGGCGCTCCCCACCCCGCGGCGGGAGATCGCCGGCCTGGAGCTCAGGCGCGTGGGCGACGCCGAGACGCGCGCCGCCGTCGCCGATCTCAACTCCACCGCTTACAGCCTCCCGCTCCCCATCGGGCGCGCCGCCCTGGCCCACGAGGCGCTGTGGGACGACCGGGCGTTCGGTCGGGTCGGCTACGTGGGCGACCAGCCGGTCTGCTGCGCGGCGACGTTCATGGTGGAGGGGATCCGGTACGTGGGCTTCGTCGCCACCGCAGCCGAGCACCGGCGCAAAGGCTACGCCGAGGCGGTGATGCGCTGCTGTCTCGACGACGCGCTGAGCGCCACCGGCGCCCAGCGGACCGTCCTCCACGCGACGGACCTGGGGCGGCCCGTGTACGAAGCGATGGGCTACCACGCGGTCACGCGCTTCGCCTTCTACACGCCGCCGCCGGACTACCTGCCGCCGCCGCAGGCCTGATCCCGCGCGCCCCGCCTACCACCCGCACGTCTTGCCGCGGTTCTGCTGGTCGAGCCAGTCCTTGAGCGGCCCGAAGTAGTCGAGCATCGCCCCCGCATCCATCCGCCGCGATCCCGTCACCACCTCGAGCGCATCCGGCCAAGGGCGGCTCCGCCCCATCTCCAGCATCCGCCGGAGGCGCTCGCCGGCCTTCTCGCTGCCGTAGATCGTGCAGCGGTGGAGCGGCCCCTTGTACCCCGCTGCCTCGCAGAGCGCGCGGTGGAACTGGAACTGGAGGATATGGGCGAAGAAGTACCGGATGTACGGGACGCTCGCCGCCACATGGTACTTCGCGCCAGGATCGAAGTCCGACTCGGAGCGGGGCACCGGCGGCACGACCCCCTGGTACCTCTTCCGGAGCTCCCAATAGGCCTCGTTGTATCCCGCCGGCTGGATGTCCCCCGCGAACACCCCCCAGCGCCACCGGTCGACCGCGACAGCGAACGGCAGGAAGGCAATCTTGCCGAGGGCCTCGCGGAGGAGGAGCGAGAGGTCGCTGGAGGCGGGGGGCAGCTGGTCCACGAGCCCGATCCGCTGGAGGTACTCTGGACTGACCGAGAGCCCGATCGTGTCGCCGATGGCCTCGTGAAACGCGGGGTTGGGGCTGTCCCGGTACAGGAGCGGCAGGTGATTGTACGCCCGCTGGTAGAAGTTGTGGCCGAGCTCGTGGTGGATCGTCTGGAAGTCGCCGGCCGTGATCTCGATGCACATCTTGATGCGCAGATCCTCCTCGTCGTCGATGTTCCACGCGCTCGCGTGGCAGACGACATCGCGATCCGCCGGCTTGACGAAGAGCGACCGCTCCCAGAAGGTGGCCGGGAGCGGCTCGAAGCCGAGCGAGACGAAGAAGCGCTCGCCCGTCTTCACCATCTCGATCGGCGTGTACCCCTTCGCCTGCAGCGCCGCGTCGAGATCGTAGATCGGCGCGGCGCCCTCGGGCTCCATGAGATCGTAGACGTTGCTCCAGTCCTGCGCCCACATGTTGCCGAGCAGATCCGCTCGTATCGGGCCCGCGCCGGGCACGACGTCCTCGCCGTACTTCGCGGCGAGCCGGCCCCGCGCGTAGCAGTGGAGCGCGTCGTAGAGCGGCTTGACCTGCCCCCAGAGGCGATCGACCTCCCGCGACAGCACGCCGGGCCGCATCTCGAATTTCGAGCGCCACGCGTCGCCTGTGTCCTTGAACCCGAGCTCGCGGGCGCCCTCGTTCGCCAGCTGGACGAGCCGCGTGAAATCGCCGCGCATGGGGACAGAGACCGTGTGCCAGCCGACCCACGCCCGCTTCAGCTCCTCGGGGTCGCGGCTCGTCGCGAGGATCCTGCTCAGCTGCTCGAGATCGAGGCACTGGCCGCTCGCCGGGCAGTACTTGCCCGCTCCGTACATCGCCTCCAGCCTCGACGCGATGGTCGCGACCTCCTTCGTCTTCGCGGGATCGGCGGGTGCGTAGAGCGTGAGGGACGTTCGCAGGAGCTCGAGCCGGCGGCGGACGTCATAGGGCAGATCGAGGGCGAGGTAGCGAGCGGCCCGCTTCGCGTAATCGGCCTGCACCCCGAGCAGCTTCGCGCTCGCCGCGGCCGAGAGGATCTCGGTGTCGACGGTGATGTACGTAGCGGCCACCCACGCCGCGCGGTTGTTGTAGGTGCTGAGTTCGTGCAGCTCCGCCTCGGCCGCATCGATGAACCGGGCGGCCTCCTCCACCGCCGGGTCGGTGGGCTTCGGCGCCACGGGCGACGTGGGCGGGGCAGGATCGGAGCAGGCCGCCGTGAGCGCGAGCATGCTGCAGGGCAAGGCGACGACGAACATCGGAATGCGCACCATTTCTCGCCGCTCCTCGATCGCGGACAGCTCCGGCGTAAAACCGTCCCTCCACCCCGGACGCGCAGAGGGCGCGGGGTGCGCTTCGGCGCCGCGATCCTGGTGGGGCTCCTAAGGCCGCTCGCCGGCTCCAGCAATCCTCTCGGGCGCGCCGCGGCGAGGGCCAAGAGGCGGCAAAGTCCGCTCGATCCAGGTCATCACGCCAGCCTGGAGGTGGCCCCTCGCCGCGAGATCGCTCAAGATCCGCCGGAGATGGGCAACCGCCCACGGAAGGGAGGAAGCAAGCATGGCCGTCCAGCTCAATCACACCATCGTCCCGGCGCGTGACAAGCGGACATCCGCCGCCTTTTTGGCCGAGATCCTGGGCCTCTCGGCGCCGGTGCCGTTCGGGCACTTCTTGACGGTACGGCTCGACAACGACGTCACGCTCGACTTCATCGACACCCCTGGCGAGATCCGCTCCCAGCACCTCGCCTTCCTGGTCAGCGAGGCCGAGTTCGACGAGATCTTCGGTCGAATCCGTGAACGCCAGATCCAGTACTGGGCCGATCCCAGGGCGCAGCACCCCGGGGAGATCAACCACCATGACGGCGGGCGCGGCGTGTACTTCCCCGATCCCGACGGGCACTTCCTCGAGATCCTCACCCGCCCTTACGGCAGCGGCGGCGGATGAGGGCAAGGCGACGAGCTGCGCCTTCTGGGCGAGCTCGCGCATCCGCGCGCGATCCTGCTCGTCGAAGGCGAGCAGCAGGATCGCGCGGGCAGCTTCCGGGGAGAGATCGTCCCGCTCGGGGCGGATGATGGCGGTCTCCTTCCCGGGGCCCGCTCGCGGCGACTGCATGGAGGGACGGCGGCACACCCCCGGTCTTCGTGGGGATCCGCCGGGTCGCGCGACGCCTGGCCGCGGGCTGCCGCCGCGTGAGGTCGCGCGCGGCGCGCGTGGTATCGCGCTCGGCGCGCGTGGTATCGCGCTCGCCATTTCCTCCCGCGCGTTTCCTGTCTAGCGTTGCGTCGATGCTTCGCACCTCCACCTTCCTCGTCACCCTCGCCATCGCCGGCTGCGGCGGCGCCCCGAAGCCGCCGCAGGAGCCCCCGCAACCCGCGCCGATCGCGGCCGAACCCGAGCCGGAGCCCGAGCCGCCGCTCGACGACGCGCCGATGCTCGACGTGATCGCCGCGCAGCCGACCGAGATCCTGCTGGACGGCAAGCCCATCGGGACGACGCCGATCTCGGGGCGCAAGGTCGCGCCCGGGTCGCACGAGGTGACGTTCGTGGACCCGGAGCGCGGCAATCGGACCATGATGGTGACGCTCGATCCCGGCGACGCGAAGACGGTCCAGTCGAACCCGCCACCTTCCCTCGTAGAGGCGAGCGGCGGCGCGACGGGCGACAAGCAGGGCGAGAAAAAGTAGCGCCAGGCATCCCGCGAGGAACGGAGGCGTGCAAAGCTGCGCCGGCTTGACAAGGAGGTCTCCGTGACGAGTTTATTTGAGCCCTTTCGCTTGAAGGACGTGACGCTGCGCAACCGCGTGGTCGTCTCTCCCATGTGCCAGTACTCCTCCAGGAACGGGTACGCGACCGACTGGCACCTCGTTCATCTGGGTTCGATGGCGAGGGGCGGAGTCGGCCTGGCGATCGCCGAGGCGACGGCGGTATCCCCGGAAGGCCGCATCAGCCCCGGAGACGCCGGTCTGTGGGAGGACGGGCAGATCGAGCCTCTCCAGCGGATCGTCGCGTTCGTCAAGGAGCAGGGCGCGGTCGCGGGGATCCAGCTCGCGCACGCGGGGAGGAAGGCGAGCGCCAACCGGCCCTGGGAGGGCGACGATCACCTCACGCAGGACGAGGGCGCATGGGAGACGCTGGCGCCCTCGGCGAAGGCGTTCGGAGCGAACCTCCCCAAGGTGCCGAGGGAGATGTCGAAGGCCGACATCGAGCGCGTGAAGGGCGATTTCGTCGCCGCCGCGCGGCGGGCACGCGAGGCGGGCTATCAGTGGCTCGAGCTGCACTTCGCGCACGGATATCTCGCGCACAGCTTCTACTCGCCGCTCGCCAATGCGCGCACCGACGAGTACGGGGGGTCGTTCGACAACCGGATCCGCTTCCTGGTCGAGACGTTCGAGGCGGTGCGAAACGTCTGGCCGGAGCGCTTGCCGCTGACGATCCGCCTCTCGATCACGGACTGGGTGGACGGCGGCGTCACGGTCGAGGAGTCGATCGAGCTGACGAGGCGGCTCAAGGCCTCCGGCCTCGATCTTCTCGACGCGAGCCACGGGTTCGCCGTGCCCGATCTCTCGAAGATCCCCTGGGGCCCTGGCTTCTTGCTCCCGCACGCCGGGCGCATCCGGAAGGAGGCGGGGCTGCCGGTCGCCGCGGGGTGGTTCATCAACGAGCCCGAGCAGGCCGAAGCAGCCTTGAAGGAGGGCCAGGGGGACCTCATCGTGCTGGCGCACGCTCTCCTGGACGACCCGCACTGGGCCTATCACGCCGCCAAGAAGCTCGGAGTGGAGCAGCCGAGCCGCGTCCTCCCGCCGCCCTACGGGCACTGGCTCAAGCGCTGAACAGGGGACGCTGGCCGTCCCCTCGTCCGCAGCTATCTTCGACCGATGGGGGATCGATGGAGCGTCCGTCGATGGTTGTGGGAAGCGCTGCGCGGGCGCGCGGTCGAGCCATCGAGGCCTGCACCCTCGGGGGTCAGCCGTTCTTGCTACAGGACGCCGGCCCCTCACGGGGAGCCCCGCCGTGAGGGCTCGCACCGCCGCGCTGCCGACGATGTCATCAACTCCGACACGCCGCTGACCGCGTTGATGCTCGGGTCCCAGGAGCGTCACTGGACGACGAGCGAGCTCGATACGGTGCGCATCGACCCTCCAGGGCTCTTCGATTCGTGGTCTGTCCTCGGGGTGAGCCAGTGGTTCTGGCAGTACCAGCGCCGCAACCTGATCCTCTTCGAGCGAGGAGAGCGCCGATACGTCTACGTTCCCGCGCGGCGGGCCCTCGCGTGGGCCGTGCCGGAAGGCGTCATGCCCCCGGACGCCCTCGAGGAGCGGGCGCGCGAGGGGGCCGAGCACACGGGGCCAGTGGAGCGGATGCGCCTCGAGCACCTGCGCGGATGCGCGCTCGACAGCGCCCCTTTCGGGGCCGGATCGGCGGCGCTCGTCCAGCGCGTGCGCGGAGAGGCGCCGCCGCAGCCAGGCGACATCGATCTCGCGACGCTCGTACACCGGGATCTGTGGAGGGCCGCCGACGCCGCGCGCCTCGATCCCCCGGCAGGCGCGTTCGGCGTGCTGGACATCCTCGCCATGTTCAAGGGGCTCGGCAGCCACGAATTCACGCTCCCGCGCGTGCTCTTCGGTGGAGAAGCCGAGCAGCTCGTCGAGGAGCGCCTCGGCGGCCGCGCACCGGGGCACGTCCGAGACGAGCTGCAGCGCGGAGCACCTGCTGCACGGCGGGGCGACGGCCCGCGGCGACTGGCGGCTGTCGTGGATCGGCATCACGCGCTCGATGGTTGCGTCGGCGGCCATGAAGCGGAGCTCGCGCTGGTCTGCCTGGAGCTGTCCGCGAGCGGGTGGGTGTACGAGCGCGAGGTGCTCTGGGCCGACGCGGAGGAAGGCGAGCCGATGAGCTGAGCTTCACGAGGATCCGCGGACCTGCGGCGGCACGCGCTGCCCGCGGCGGCACCGCGATCGCCAGCTCGGCGGCGCTCCAGCCGTTCCCTCGCCTGTCGCCAGCCATCGGTCGCCGCGCTAAGGTGCGTGCCATGGGCGACGCCGCCGCCAGCCGACGCATGAGCGCCGCCGAGTACCTGGCGTGGGAGCGCGAGCAGCCCGCGAAGCACGAGTACCACCTCGGCGAGGTCTTCGCGATGGCCGGCGGCAGCCCGCGGCACAACTTCCTGTCGACCGCCGCGGGCGCAGAGCTCCGCGCGGCCGTGCGCGGCAAGGGGTGCCACGTGCTCTCGTCCGATCAACGGATCTCGGCCAAGCAGGGAGAGCGCTACGTTTACGCGGATGCCGTCGTCGTGTGCGGCGGCGTACAGACCGAGCCAGGCACCGGCGACGTCCTCTCGAACCCAACTGCCATCGTGGAGGTGCTCTCGCGCAGCACCGAGGCATTCGATCGGGGCGAGAAGTGGGAGGGGTACCAGCGCCTCCCCTGCCTGACGGACTACCTTCTCGTCTCACCATGGCACGTGCGTATCGAGCACTATCGACGCGAGGGGGACGGCTCCTGGCGGTATCGCGTGCTCGAGCGTGGCGACACGCTCTCCCTGGCGAACGGCGCGCAGGTCTCGGTCGATGCCATCTACGACGGAGCCTTCGAGCTAGAAGCCGACTGACCTCGCAGAGTTTCACCGCGGGCGGCCGGATGTGGCAGCATGGGGCCGGAGGAGACCCCACCTTGCGCCTCGGGATCGATTTCGGAACCACACGGACCGTGGTCGCGTGCTGCGATCGCGGGAACTACCCTGTCGTCAGCTTCCAGGACGCGGCGGGGGACACCGTGGATTTCTACCCCTCCGTGGCCGCCGAGCGGCGGGGGGAGCTCCGGTTCGGCTTCGACGCCCTCGCGGTCGCCTCGGACCCCGAGTGGACGGTGCTCCGGTCGTTCAAGCGCGTGCTCTCCGGTCCGCGCGCGTCGCCCGACGTCGAGGTCGAGATCGGCGGGACGAAGCTCCGGGTGCTCGATCTCTTGACCCTGTTCCTGCGGTCGCTCCGCGACGCCGTGCTGAACCGGTCGAACCGGCCCAAGAAAGACGACGACGGGCGCCTCATCTCGGTCGTGGCGACGCCGGCCAACGCGCACGGGTCGCAGCGGTTCGTGACGCTCGACGCCTTCCGCCGCGCCGGCTTCGAGGTCATCGCGCTCCTGAACGAGCCGTCGGCCGCCGGCTTCGAGTACACGCACCGCCACCGCAGCACCATCACGTCGAAGCGCGAGCACATCGTCGTCTACGATCTCGGCGGCGGGACGTTCGACGCGTCGCTCGTCCACATGACCGGGCGCAGCCACGACGCCGTGACGACCGCGGGCCTGAACCACCTCGGCGGCGACGACTTCGACGCCGCGCTGGCCTCGATGGCGCTCGACGCCGGCAAGCTCGAGCGCGAGGGCCTGCCCGCGCGCGCGCTCGCGGCGCTCGCGGACCAGTGCCGCGAGGCGAAGGAGCGGCTCAACCCGAACTCCCGGCGCATCGTGATCGACCTGGAGGCCTGCCTGGGCGACCTCTCGCCCGCCCGCGAGGTGACGATCGCGACCTCCGACTACTACGACCGGTGCGTGCCCCTCGTGGAGTCGACCATCGCGGCGATGCAGCCGGTGATCGCGCGCCTCGACGCCGGCGCGGGCGAAGCGCTCGCCGACATCGCGGGGATCTACGTGGTCGGCGGCGCGAGCTCGCTGCCCGTCGTCGCGCGGACGCTGCGCGAGCGCTTCGGGCGCCGCGTCCATCGCTCCCCCTACCCCTCGGCGGCGATCGCGATCGGCCTGGCCATCGCCGTCGACGAGGACGCGGGCTTCGAGCTCTCCGACCGGCTCTCGCGCCATTTCGGGGTGTTCCGGGAGGGCAGCGGCGGGGACGAGGTGGTCTTCGACCCGATCTTCGACCGGGAGGCGCGCATCCCGTCGAGCCACGAGGCGCCGGTGGTCTCGCGGCGCGTGTACCGGGCGGCGCACAACGTCGGCCGCTACCGGTTCGTCGAGTGCGCAGCGCTCGACCGGCTCGGCGTGCCCCACGGCGACATCACGGCGTTCAACGAAGTCGTGTTCCCCTTCGACAGGCGGCTCCGCGATCGCGCGGCCGAGCTCGGCGGGGTGACCGTCGAGCGCATGGGCAGCGAGGGGCCGCTGATCGAGGAGCAGTACGCGATCACCTCGCACGGGATCGTCGAGGTGACGATCACCGACGTGGAGGCAGGGTACCGGCGCGTCTACCAGGTCGGGGCGTGAGGGCGGGATCGCCTCCGCTCGCCGACACGCGGGCCTGCCCGCTCACGCGCCCGGGGCGGCTTGCCCGCTCACGCGCCCGGGGCGAGGCGAGAGGGCATACGCGATGCCCGAATCGAGCGTGGACCGCACCAGGAGCCCGCCCAGATCCGCCCCGAGCTCGACGAGCGTCCGCGCGATCGCGGGCTGGATCCCCGTCAGGAGCACCTGCGCGCCCAGCAGGTTCACCGCGCGCGCCGTCCGCACAAGCGCGCTCGCGACCTGGGCGTCGATGGTCGGCACGCCCGTAACGTCGAGGATCACCATCGAGGCCTGGTGGGCGACGATGCCCGCCAGCAGGATCTCGAGCACCTGCTGAGCCCGCGGCGCATCGATGTTGCCGATGAGCGGCATCACCACCACGCCGCGCGCGATCGGCAGCAGCGGCGTGGAGAGGGCGCGCAGCCTGGCCTCCTGCAGGTGGATGATCTCGTCCTGAAGCCGCTGAGCCTCGGCCTCGGCCGCACGGCTTTCGGTGACCTCCACGGAGATGCCGCACACCGCATGCAGCCTGCCTCGTGAATCCAGCAGCGGGAACCTGTTCGTCACGAAGGAATGGACGCGGCCCTCGAGCAGGAGCTGCTCCTCCTTGACAACCGGCGCCTCCGTCGCGATGACCTGCCGCTCCGACTGCGCAAAAGCCTCGGCGAGCTCCGAAGGCATGACGTCGCGATCGGCGCGCCCGAGCACCGCGTCGCGGGAGATGCCCATGAGCCGCTCGAAGTGCCTGTTGACGAGCGCATAGCGGCCGTTCAGATCCTTGACGTACACGGCGCTGGGCGCGTGCTCCACGATTGCGGTGACGAATGCCGTGCTGTCCTGGTACGCCTGTTGGGCGCGCATCCTGTCGGTCACGTCGAGGTTGATCCCGATCACGTAGCGCGCGTCGCCCACGTCGGCCGCCGACATCCTGGTCTCGGTCCAGACGGTGCGGTCCTCGGTGCGCTCGAGGCCGGCGTCGGCCGTGTTGTACGCGGTCGGCGCCATGATCACGCCTCCGCCGCTCCGGATCACCTGTTCGAAGTGGGCAGTGTATCCGCCCGCCATGGCGACAGGGTCCTCGTACATATTATGCTTGCCGACCATGGCCTCCTTCGACGGCACGGCCAGTATCTCGCGGTTCCGCCGGTTGATGTCCACAAGTACGCCGTCGGCGCCGTAGAGGGCCGATGGGACCGGCAGGTGCTCGAAGACGCCCTGATACAGCGCCGCCTGCGCCTCCGCGGCCTGGGCGCGCTGCTCCAGCGCCTTGACCTCGCAGCGGAGCCGCTCCAGCTCCGCCTGCAGTCCCTCGATGTCCATGCCCCGCGGGATCATCGGATCTACCCTTTCAACTCGCGAGTGGCCATCGCGCTCAGGTCGTGTACATTCATTATTACACGCTGGACACTTACATGTTCTGTCCAGCATTGCCAAGCCGATTTGCTAAGCTCGGCTTTCAGCGATTGGGCGCGTGGTGGCGCTCACACCTGCGCGGGACCTGCGCTCTGCGTCGAATTGGGTCGCGTCAGGTAGCTCGCTCGCGCCTGATGTAGGCACAGCGAAAACTCGCCTGCACCTGACGGGGCCCCTCGAGCCGATCTTCAAAGCTCATGGACGCGCGGTGGCGGTATGGAATTTCGTCTCGTTTGCGACAGGCATGCTCCAGAGATCGGTGCCGATGAGCGGGGAAGCGGAGGGCGCGCTACGGGACGATCCGGCGCAGCACCTCGATCACGATCGGCAGGCTCGCCAGCGCGCCGAGCGTGGTCACGACCGCGGTGGCCGCGGCGAACTGGCCGTCGCAGCCGTACCGCGCGGCGACGATCACGGACACCATGGACGTCGGCATGGCGGACTGCAGCACCGCCACCTCGGAGGTCGGCCGCTTCAGGCCGAGCGCGACCGCGGCGCCGAGCGCGACCGCGGGCGAAAGGAGCAGCTTCACGGCGGCGACGGCTGCGAGCGGACGCACGCGGCCGCGGAGCGAGGCAAGGTCGAGGCTGAGGCCCAGCGCGAGGAACACGAGCGTCGGGGTCGCGCTCCCGAGCGCGCCGAGCGCGTGCTCCAACCACACAGGCAGCGGGATCGGCGCCGCGTGGAGCGTGAGCCCGACGGCGATCGACAGCACGTTGGGGTGCAGGAGCACCGCGAGCAGGCCCCGCCCACCCCCGCCGCCGCCCCCGCCCATGCGCGCGGCGAGCGCGACGCCGAAGGTCCACAGGAGGAACGCCGTGACGATGCTGTCGACGAGGATCGCCGTCCCCGCCGCGCCGCCCGCGTCGCCGTAGAGGGCCAGCACGACGGGGACGCCGAGGAAGCCGGTGTTGGAGAAGCTGCCGACGAGGCCGGCGGCGCCCTGCGCGGCGCGCGGCAGCCCGAGCGCCCGCGCCACCGCGACCCCCGCGAGGGCGCACGCGAAGAGCGCGACCGTCGACGCGGCGACCGCGCCCCACGCGCCGTCACCGATGCCCGAGCGGCGGAGCACGGTGACGATCAGCGCGGGCGTGGTGACGTCGATGACCAGCCGGTGCAGCACGGCGGCGTCCGCCTGGCCGGCCCGGCCCAGCGCCCGCAGCAGCACGCCGACCCCGAGCACCGCGAAGAGGGCCAGGAGCTGCGAGATCAGGTCGCCCGACGGCACGGCCGGCTTTTAGCTCGGCGGGGGGCGGCGTCCAGCGCTCTCGTCCCTCACCCGGCCTTCGTGAACGACCAGCGCCCGCGTCATCGCGCGCGTCGCCCCGGTGTCCCGTAGGATGGCCGCGGCGCCGCGCCGCCGTCGGCCGCGGCAGGGCAGCTCTCCGCGGTCTCGCCGGTGCAGCACTCGGCCTGGTTGGCGCCGAACATGGGGCAACGGCCGTTCACGCAGGCGGCGTGGCCATGGATATAGGCGAGCGGCGAAGTGCAGAGCGGGCAGCGCACCGCGGCAGACTATAGCGCCGGCCGGCCGGCAGCGGAACGGGAGACGGAGACCGCGCCGGGAGCGCCGAGGAATTTGCTTCCCGGCGTTCCCGGCGGTTTCTCGCTTCTTCAGGAGGTCAGGGCACGAGGTCCTGCACCGCCTGCACCACCGCCTGGGCATTCATGCCCAGCCGATCCATCACGATGTCGCCGGGGGCGCTCGTACCGAAGCGGTCGATCCCCAGGGCGATCCCCTTGAAGCCGACCCACCGGTGCCAGCCGAAGGTGACGCCCGCCTCGATGGACACGCGCCGCGTGCACGCGGCGGGCAGCAAGGCCTCGCGGTAGGCGTGATCCTGGCGCGCGAACCGCTCCACGCAGGGCATCGAGACGACGCGGACGCCGGGCCCGATCCGCTTCGCGGCCTCGACCGCGTGCTGCACCTCGCTGCCCGTCGCGATCAGGATGGTCTCGAGCGCCGCCGTCTCCTTGACGAGGACATAGGCGCCGCGCCGGACGCCCTCGCGCTTCGCGGTGGCGTCGCCCGGGAGCAGCGGGACGGCCTGGCGCGTGAGCGCGAGGACCGTCGGGCCGTCGTTGCGCTCCAGCGCGGAGATCCAGGCGCCGGCCGTCTCCTCGGCGTCCGCCGGCCGGATGACGTCCAGATCGACGATGGCGCGCAGCCCGGCGACGGTCTCCACGGGCTGGTGCGTCGGCCCGTCCTCGCCCACGCCCACCGAGTCGTGCGTGAAGATGTAGATGACCGGCAGGTGCGACAGCGCTGCGAGGCGGACGCTCGGCCGCAGGTAGTCCGCGAACACGAGGAACGTCGCGCCGCTCGGCCGCAGGCCGCCGTGGTACGCGATGCCGTTCATGATCGCCCCCATGCCGTGCTCGCGGATGCCGGCGCGGATGTTCCGACCGCCGAGGTGCTCCGGATCGAAGTCGGTGCTCGAGGCGATGTAGTTGAACGTCGAGCCGTAGAGGTCGGCGCTCGACCCGATGAGCGCGGGCACCGCCTCGGCGACCGCCTGCAGCACGGTCTCGCCGGCCTTGCGCGTGGCGACCTTGGTGCCGGCGGCGAAGGCGGGGACGCGCGCGTCGAGGTCCGCCGGGAGCTTCTTCGCGAGGCCGTCGTCGAGCTGGCGGGCGAGCTCCGGGTTCTTCGCGCGCCAGGCCTGGAAGGTCGCCTCCCACGCCCCGCGCACCTTGGCGAGCTCTTCCTTGCGCGTCGCGAAGAACTGCTTCACTTCCTCGCTGACGTAGAAGTGCTCCGCGGGCAGCCCCAGGTTCTTGCGGGCCTGATCCACGAACTTGGCGCCGCCCTCGCCGTGCGCCTTCTGCGTGCCGGCGACCTCCGGGATCCCCTTGCCGATGAGGGTGTGGGCGACGACGAACTTCGGCTTTCCGCTCTTCGACGCCCGCGCCTGGCCGAGCACCCGGTGGACGGCCTCCAGATCGTTGCCCTGCTCGATGTGGAGCACCTCGAAGCCGTAGGCCTCGAAGCGCTTGGCCGTGTCCTCGCTCTGGGTCTTGATGGCCATCGCGTCGAGGGTGACGTCGTTGGCGTCGTAGATGAGGATCAGGTTGTCGAGCTTGAAATGCCCCGCGAAGGAGGCCGCCTCGGCGGCCACGCCCTCCTGGAGGCAGCCGTCGCCGGCGAGGCAGTAGACCTGGAGATCGAAGATCGTGTGCTCCGGCGTGTTGTAACGCGCGGCCAGCATCTTGGCGGCCACCGCGTGCCCGACGGCGTTGCCCACGCCCTGGCCGAGCGGGCCCGTCGTCGCCTCGACACCCTCGGTGTAATGGTACTCCGGGTGGCCGGGCGTCTTCGACTCCCACTGCCGGAAGCGCCGGACGTCGTCGAGCGACACCGGATAGCCGGAGAGGTGCAGCCAGGCGTAGAGGAACATGCTGCCGTGGCCTGCGGACAGGACGAAACGATCGCGGTTCAACCAGTGCGGTTCGCTCGGATCGTGGCGGAGGAGGTCGCCGTAGAGCGCGGCCCCGATCTCGGCGGCCCCCAGCGGTAGGCCGAGGTGACCGGATGAGCAGGCGTGGACGGCGTCCATGGCGAGGCCGCGGGCGATCGAGGCCGCGGCGGCGAGCTTGGCGAAATCAGGCATGGCGCGCACTCTAACCTACTTCGTCGCGAAGCGCGCCCCTTCGCGAGGCCCCTCAGGCCCCTAACCCCGCCGTCCGGCGCCTGGAGCGGTCCGAGCGCGCCTCGGCGCTCGCGTGACTGTCCAGGCTTTCGTGGGATGCGCGGGAGCCGCGGGGCGGAAGGCGGAGATCTGGCCGATCCGGTCATCGGCCGCCATGCGCAGACGCCCGCCGCGCGGCCCGCTGGGGCTCACGGGCCCCGGCGGGTGCTCGCGTGGCGCCGCGCGGGGACGGACCCCGGGCGGTGTCACGCGAACAGCCGCCGCCCCGCGGCGCGGGACGCAATGGCGCCGGTGCGGTCGTCACCCCCTGGCGCAGGCGCGCTCGCGTGCGTCAGGGAGCCAGGACCGCGGCAAAGCCATCTTTGCCCGCCGCGTCGAACGGACCGGAGCCGAAGTCGGCTGTGCCCATGAAGTCGCCGACAAGCGCGATACGGCCGTCGCGATACGTCGTCATGCCTCGTATCGTGGCGCGCGTGTCCGCTGACCTGCGGCGCCAGAGCTCCGCGCCGGAAGCATCGAATTTGACGAGGGACTGTCCTCGCAGGGTGATGATGTTGCCGGCGGAGTCCGTGACCACGGCGTCGCTCGGCGCCTCTCGATGCCAGAGGTAGTCGCCGAGCGGGCTCAGCTTCACCACGAAGTGCGTATTGGCGGGGATTGGCCCACCGCCGAGATCCAGATTTCCCAGGCTGCGGCCCACGACAAGGACATTGTCCTCGGGGTCGACGGCGACGTCCTTTGCCTCTCCTCCATCGTCCGAGAATGGCACCGGTCCGGACAGGAGCTTTCGCCAGAGCAGCGTGCCCGTAGGGGCTCGCTTCTCGACATGGAAATAGTAGGCGCAGGGACATAGCCGTTGGCCGTCCGCGTGCCCCATGGCCGCAAGGACGTTGCCGGCGCTGTCCATGGCGATCCCGCCTGGGCTTTCGAAGCTCCGATGGGAGAAACCCCACATGTACTCGCCCGCCGCATCGAATGTCCTCACGGTCATGTCGGTGTCGACGGAGCTCGGGTAGACGAACAGCGCAGCGGAGGTGCCCGCGGCGCCCACCGCGATGCCTCGCAGGTTGATCGAGAGCGGGGAGCTATCGTTGATGTATCCGCGGCTGAAGAGGTGGTTCCCGTCCGGATCGAGCTTGACGAAGAAGACGGCGTTCCGCGAGGAGTCACTGACCCAGGGGAGCGGGCCGCCTCCGAAGTCGACAGGCCGCGGCAGCCCGTCGAAGAGGGCGCCGCCATAGTTTCCGCCGAGGAAGATATTGCCGCTCGCGTCGAGCGCGATCTTGGTTCCTGCTTCCCCGTAGGGGATGCTGCCGAATCGTTTGCTCCATATCGCATGGCCTGCCGGGTCGAGCTTGAGCACGAACACATCCGTAGATCCTGCGCTCACGAGCGGCCCCGCCCCGAAATCGACCGTCCCCTCGAACGCGCCCGTCACATAGAGGTTGCCCGCGGCGTCCGTTGCGACGCCGTAGGCGGCGTCAGCTCCAGCGCCGCCCAGAGCGGCGGACCACAGCGGCGGAGGCGAGCATTGCCCCGAGCCGTCGCAGTCCTCGTCGGCGTCCGTGGCGCAGTCTTCGACCGACGGCGTGACCTCGCCGGTGCACGGGCCATAGCCGGATCCGTCGGGCAGGCAGGTTTGAGCACCGACGGTGCAGAGCCCTACGCCTTGCGTTCCCGGGGGCCCCGAATAGCAGCTCAGATGCGACCCCGGCTCGCAACTCGCTGTGCCGCCACCGCCGCCCCCGGTCGCCGGCTCTCCCCCCGCGCCTCCTTGCCCGCCGCCACCGCCGGTCGCCGGCTCCCCTCCCGCGCCTCCCTGGCCTCCGCCCCCGGTCGCCGGCTCTCCCCCCGCGCCTCCCTGGCCTCCGCCCCCGGTCGCCGGCTCTCCCCCCGCGCCCCCCTGGCCTCCGCCCCCGGTCGCCGGCTCTCCCCCCGCGCCTCCCTGGCCTCCGCCCCCGGTCGCCGGCTCTCCCCCCGTGCCTCCTTGCCCGCCGCCCCCGGTCGCCGGCTCTCCCCCCGTGCCTCCTTGCCCGCCGCCACCGCCCCCGGTCGTGCAGCCGACGGTCAGCGCCATCCCGAGCATCGCAGCCCCTCTTAGCCTCTGCCACAGCCGAGCACCTCCGTGTCTCACGAGCTCCACCTTTCCCTTCCGGGTACTGACGACGGGATCCCCGAGCGCCTCCCTGGTTCTGGACGCGGGAGGAGCGCAGGCCACGATGCGCTAGGTGCGCCGACGCGCGCGCACATTCATCTCGCGCGGAGCCCCCAGGCGGGCAGGAGCACAGGCCAGCGGCCGGCAGCGCTCAGGGCGCCCGAGCATGAGGAGCTCCAGCGGCTGGAGATGGGGATGGAGCGTGAGCGCCGAAAAAGCGGAGGACTCCCCGCGAAGGAAAGCAAGTGAGGCGAGCCGACACGGGACCTCGGAACGAGGCGGAAAGCGCCCATCTCATGCGTACTCATGCGTACGTAGATGAAAGGGAGGACCTGTGTGGCTCAGCCCACCCTCTCCGCCCACCCTACGACCCTCTCCGCTTCCGCCTACAAAAGGTATGTTAAGGCTGAACAGCCCGTGGTACGAACCGAAGAAGAGAAGGTGGAATGTTTCTTGTGACGGGGCCGCCAGCTCACCGTGTACGCATTTGCTCGCTCGCTATCCGCCGGGGCACGCCGACCGGGCGCACGAGGCTCGCTCGATCGTGCTGAGCCTGCAGAATCCCATGCAAGCGCAAGAAGCTCCGCTCTCTGGGCTCGTCCTCATCGTGGACGATAGCGCCGACAACCTGGCCGTGCTGTCGAGCGCGCTCATTTCTGATGGCCTGGAGGTCGCCGTCGCGCGCGACGGTGAGGAGGCGATCGAGCTGGCCAGCCGGGCCCAGCCGGACCTCGTCTTGCTCGACGCTCTGATGCCCGGCCTCAGCGGGTTCGAGACGTGCCGGCGGATCAAGGCCGATCCGGCGACGCAGAGCATCCCCGTCATCTTCATGACGGCGCTCGCCGAAGCGAGGTTCAGGATCCAGGGCTTCCGGGTGGGCGCCGTCGACTATGTGACAAAGCCGTTCGAGAAGACCGAGCTCCTGGCGCGGGTGCACACCCAGATCTCGCTCCGGCGCGCAACGCGGGCTCTCGAGGAGCGGAATACGAGGCTCACGGAGGAGATCCGGGAGCGCGCCAAGGCGGAGGAGGCGCTGGCGCAGGCCGTGCAAATGCTGCGCGACACGAACGAGCGGCTCTCGCAGCAGCTGGTGCAGAGCGAGCGCGCCGAGGCGGCCAGGGCGGCGCTGCAAGAGCAGATCATCGCGGCCCAGCGGGAGCGGCTCCTCGAGCTCTCCGCTCCGCTCATTCCGATGATCGATGGCGTCCTCGTGATGCCCCTCATCGGCACGGTGGACGTCGAGCGTGCCGGACAAGCGGTCGAGACAGCGCTGCGCGGAGCGAGCGAGCGCACGGCGGACACTCTCATCATTGACATCACCGGCATAAAAGCAGTAGATGAGACGGTTGCTCGCATGCTCGTGCAAGCGGCGATGGGGCTCTCGCTCCTCGGCACACGGACGATCGTCACGGGCATCCGCGCAGAGGTGGCGCAAACGCTCGTGGCGCTCGACCTGCAGCTCGATCAGCTCGTGACGAAGGCCACCCTGCAGTCGGGCGTGGAGCACGCGCTGCGGACACGCGGCCGCCGCCGGCACAGGCCCGAGCTCTGAAGTACCGGAGAATTCCGTCGTTCGCCGGGCGTCTCCGCCGGACCCGAAGAGGAGCTGAACCGGGATGGATCTGAGAGACTACGTTGTGGGGGACGTGATGCACGAAGGGGCCGAGACCCGCGTGTGTCGCGCGGTCCATCGTCCCTCCGGCGACAGGGTGGTGCTCAAGCTCCCCGCGGCGGCCGCGCCGAGCTCGCGCGTGACGGGGCGCATCCTGCATGAGCATCACATCCTGACACAGCTTGGAGAGGTGTCAGGGGTAGCGCGGGCGCGGGAGCTCCTGCAGCGGGGCGGCACGGCCGCGCTGGTGATCGAGGACCCCGGCCTCCGGTCGCTGGATCTAGAGCTCGCCGAGCGCGGGCGCCTGCCGGTGGAAGCGGTGCTGAGGCTGGGAGCGCTCCTCGCTCGAGCCCTCGAGGCCGTGCATGCGGCCGGCATAACGCACAAGGATATCAAACCACAGAACGTGCTGGTCGACGCGGCGTACGCGCAGGTCAAGCTGCTCGACTTCGGCATCGCCTCGTCGCTACCGCTGGAGGCGACGGCGGCGAGCATCCCCGAAGGGCTCGAGGGGACACTGGCGTACATGTCGCCCGAGCAGACGGGCCGCACAGCGCGGGCGCTCGATCCCCGCACCGACCTGTACTCGCTCGGAGTGACGCTCTTCGAGGCGCTCTCAGGGCGGCTACCGTTCACC
The DNA here is from genome assembly GCF_028368935.1 of Sorangium aterium. Taxonomy (NCBI): domain Bacteria; kingdom Pseudomonadati; phylum Myxococcota; order Polyangiales; family Polyangiaceae; genus Sorangium; species Sorangium atrum. The sequence continues at coordinate 1,831,137 of NZ_JAQNDK010000003.1, forward strand.
GAGCGCGACCCGCTCTCGCTGGTGCACGCGCACCTGGCCAAGGAGCCGCCGTCCCTCGACGAGGTCGTCCCCGATGTGCCTCCGGGCCTCGCGGCGATCGTGTCCAGGCTGCTCGCGAAGAACCCTGACCGGCGGTACCAGACGGCCAAGGGCGCAGCGGAAGACCTGGAGCGAGCGCTGCGCATGTGGCGCGAGCGCGGCGCGGTGGAGCGCTTCACGCTCGGGGACAAGGATTTCTCGCAGAAGCTGCGGCTGCCGGACGTCCTCGTCGGGCGAGAGCACGAGCGCGATCTGCTGGGCGCGGCCTTCGCCCGCGCCGCCGAGGGCGCGGCGGAGCTCGTGCTCATCGGCGGCCCGTCCGGCATCGGCAAGACGGCGCTCGTGCGCACCGTCTACCGGGACATCGCGCGCGCGGGGCGCGGGCTCCTGATCTCGGGCAAGCACGACCAGCTCGCGCGGTCGACGCCCTACGCGGCCATGGCGCAAGCGTTCGGGGCGCTGATGCAGCAGTGGCTGGCGAGCCCGAAGCCGACACTGACGGCGTGGCAGGAGCGGATCAGGGCCGACGTGGGGGACAACGCCCGGCTCATCGCCGACGTGGTGCCGGAGCTCGACCTGATCATGGGCAAGCTCGCGCCGGTGCCGCCGGTGCACGGCGAGCAGGTGCTCGCCCGCCAGCGGCTGACCTGGCTGAACTTCGTGAGGGCGGTCACGACGCCGAACGCGCCGCTCGTGATGTTCCTCGACGACATGCAGTGGGCCGACAGCGCCACGCTGGAGATCCTGAGGACGCTGCTGACCGACGCAGAGCGGAGAGACCTCCTCTTGATCGCGGCGTACCGCGACAACGAGGCGCCCCCCGAGCACCCGCTGTGGAGGCTCGTGGCGTCGGTCGAGGAGAGCGGGGCGAGGGTGTCGAGGATGTCGGTGCACCCCCTTTCGGCGGAGCACGTGCAGGCATGGACAGCGCGGGCGCTGAGCAGCGAGGCGGCGCGGGTGGAGCCGCTCTCGCGCATCCTGTGGCAAAAGACGCGAGGAAACCCGTTCTTCATGGAGCAGCTGCTGCTGTCCCTGCACCGGCAGAGCAAGGTGGCGCGGGACCCGGAGAGCGGCGCGTGGCGCTGGGGCCAGAAGGAGATCGAGCAGGCGCAGGTGACCGACAACGTCGTCGCCCTCCTGACGGACAAGCTGCTCGAGATGCCTGAAGCGACACAGCAGCTCCTGGGGCTCGCGGCGTGCGCGGGGCACGCTTTCCACCTCCACGACCTGGAGCGGCTCAGCGGATGGGAGCGCGCCCGGGTGACCGGCGCGCTGTGGCCCGCCCTGCGGGAGGAGCTGGTGGTGCCGGCCGACGGAGCCTACCGGACCGCGCAGGCGCTGGGAGAGGCCGGAGCCGGAACCGGAACTGGAACTGGAACTGGAACTGGAACTGGAACTGGAACTGGAACTGGAACTGGAACTGGAACTGGAACTGGAGAAGGAGCGCTCGACGCTGAATACCGCTTCTTGCACGACCGCGTGCAGCAGGCGAGCTACGAGCGGGCCCCGCCGGCGCAGCGCGTCCTGGCGCACCTGGAGATCGGCCGGCGGCTGTGGGCGCGGCATCGGGCGCAGGGGGGCACACCGCAAGAGCTCCTGGAGCTGGTGCGGCACCTCAACCTCGGCTCAGCGCGGATGGACTCCGCAGGCGAGCGCGAGGCGCTGGCGCGGCTGAACCTCGAGGCCGCGCGCGCCGCGAAGGCGGCGAGCTCGTACCGGCTTCTCCTGAGCCTCGCCGAGGCCGCGCGGGGCTTGCTGGGCGATGACGCATGGCGCAAGGACGCGGCGCTGTGCGCGGAGCTCGCGCTCGAGCAGATCGAGGCGGCCTTTCTGCTGCGGGAGTTCGACGACGTCGAGGCGCGGTGCGCGCGGCTGCTCGCCATGCCGCTGCCGGCGCTCACCAGGCTCTCGGCGCAGGAGCTCCGCGTCCGCAGCGCCCAGGCGGCGGGCCAGTTCGCGCGAGGGGTCGAGCTCGGGCTCGCCGCGCTCGCGGAGCAGGACATCGCGTTTCCGGGCACCGACGACGCGCGCAGCGCCGCGCTCCTCGAGGAGTCCGCCGAGCTGGATCGATGGTTCGAGCGCGACCCGGACGCGTTCGAGCGGATGCCCCTCGATCCCTCCCCGGAGCAGGTGATCATCGATGCGCTGACCATGCACCTCATGGTGTGTGCGGCGATCGGCGGTCAACCGCTGCTGTCCGGGCTCGTGATCGCCCGCGCCGTGCTGAGGGTGCGAGAGCGGCGCGCGCTCACGCCGGTCTCTCCCTTCATCATCGTTTGCTTCGCGAACGTCTGGTCGCTCACCACGGGCATGTACCGTCGCGCTGCGAGCTGGGTCGGCCCTGGAGTGCGCGCGGCCGAGCGCGTCGCGTCGCCCTTTCTGGCAGAGTGTCTGTCCTTCCACGGGCAGTACACGGCCTACTCCCGCCCCGCGGATGAAATGGCGCCCATCTTCGAGCGAACCTGCGCGACCGGCCTGAAGGTCGGCTCGTTCCAGGGGGCGAGCTGGGGGCTGGAAGGCGACCTGTTCTATTACCGAGTGTGGCGTGGCCAGCCGCTCGGGCAGCTCGAGGCGCACCGGGCGGCGCGCTGGGGGTTGATGCAGCGCGCGGGGACCGCGCTCGGGACGCACTATTTCGAGGCGATCGCGTCGTGGTGCGACCTCTTGACGACCGCCGACGGCGCGGGGAGGCTGCTGTCGGGCGAGCCGCTCTCACGAGGATCGCGCTCCTTCCTGGCGGACGGAGACGGGATGGCAGCCGAGCTGGCTCGCATCCTCGAGGCGCACCTGTTCCTCGTCGCCGGCGCGTACCCGAAGGCGCTCGCGCGGGCACGGGAGGCCGAGCAGTTCCGCGTGTCCATCTTCGGCTTTCCTCCGGTCACGGACATACCGCTCTGGCTCGCGCTCGCGGCCGCGAGGTGCTGGCCGACAGCCACGGACGCGGCGGAGCGGGCCGGGCTCCGCGAGGACATCGAGCGAGGCCTCGCGCGGCTGAGGTACTTCGCCGAAGGGAGCGCGGACAATTTCCTCCACAAGCTGCGCCTCCTCGAGGCCGAGCACGCCCGCGTGCAGGGCAAGACCGACGAGGCCATGGCCAGGTACGACGAGGCCATCGAGCTCTCGCGCGAGCAGCGATTCTTTCCTATCGAAGCCCTGGCCGCTCAGCTCTGCGCCGAGTTTCACCTCGAGGCGGGCAGGCGCCGTATCGCCGCGCTGTACCTGCGCGAGGCCAGGGACGCCTATGCTCGCTGGGAAGCGCACGCCGTGGTGGCCCACCTGGAGGCGAGGTGGCCCGCCCTGCTCCGTGCGCCTGTCCAGCCCGCGACGGCGGAGCGCCGCCGCACGACGGGCGTCGCTACGCTGACCACCACGGGAGTCACGGGCGGCGCGCAGCTCGACGTGAACACCGCGGTCCGCGCGGCGCGGGCGCTGTCGAGCGAGCTCGACCCGGAGCGGGTCGTCGGGCGTCTGATGGAGCTCGTGCTGGAGAGCGCGGGGGCGCAGCGCGGCGTCCTGCTGCTGGGCGAAGGCGAAGAGCTCTCGGTCGTGGCGCGGCTCTCGGTGGAGGGAGGCCGCATCGAGACGGGCCTGTCCGAGCCGCTCTCGCAGAGCAGCGAGGTGGCGAGGACGGTGGTGCACTACGTGGCGCGCACGAACGAGCCGGTCGTGGTGGACGACGCCAGGTCGGACGCGCGCTTCGCGGCCGATCCGCACCTGGCCTCGCGCCCCGTGCTCTCGCTCCTCTCGCTTCCCTTGTCGCATCGAGGGCGCCTCCTCGGCGTGCTCTACCTCGAGCATCGCGAGGTGCCTGCGGCGTTCCCCGAACGGCGGGTGGAGCTCCTGTCGGTGCTCGCCGCGCAGGCCGCCATCGCCGTCGAGAACGCCCTCCTGTACCGGGACCTGGAGGCCAAGATCAAGGAGCGCACCGTCGAGCTCCGCATCGCCAAGGAGGCCGCGGAGCGCGCCAGCCAGGCCAAGAGCGACTTTCTCTCCAGCATGAGCCACGAGCTGCGAACGCCGCTCAACGGGATCATGGGTTATGCCCAGATCCTGGAGCGAACGCCCGACGTCCCGCCGGCGTGGCGGGAGGGCCTGCGGGTCATCCAGAAGTCGAGCGAGCACCTGCTCTCGCTCATCAATGACCTGCTGCACCTGGCCAAGATCGAGGCGGGGAAGATGGACTCCGTCCTGACGGAGTTCCGGTTGCCTGCGCTCGTGCGGACCGTGGTCGACCTGTGCCGGGTGCGCGCCGAAGCGAAGGCGATCACATTCTCCCACGACCTTCGCGGACCTGCGCTTCAGGCCGTCTGCGCCGACGAGAAGCGGCTGATGCAGGTGCTCTTGAACCTCCTCGGCAATGCCATCAAGTTCACGGAGCGGGGAAGCGTGGCCCTCCATGTCGAGGTGCTGGAGGAGACCGTCCCGGCAGGGCGGATGGTGCGGTTCCGGGTCGAGGATACGGGTCCTGGGATCGCCCCGGAGCACCTGTCGCGCATCTTCGAGCCCTTCGAGCAGGTGGGGGAGCAGAGCGCGAAGAGCGAGGGCACAGGGCTTGGCCTCGCCATCACGAAGAAGCTCGTGCAGCAGATGGGTGGTGCGATCGAGGTGCAAAGCGAGGTCGGCGCGGGCAGCGTCTTTACGGTGACGCTTCCGCTCGCCGAGGCGCAGCTCGCGACGAGCCCAGGCGAAGCCAGGGGGTGGGACACGATCGTGGGCTATCAGGGGGAGCGCCGCGCGGTGCTCATCGTGGACGACAATCCCGACAATCGCGCGGTGGTACGCGAGCTCCTCGGCCCGCTCGGCTTCGAGCTGTGCGAGGCGGACGGCGGTGAGGCGGCGCTGCGCATGGCGGCGCTGCGCGCGCCGGCGCTCATCCTGCTGGACGTGTACATGAAGGACATGGACGGCTACGAGACCGCGCGTCGCCTCAGGTTCATGCCCGAGCTCCGGCAGGTCGTCATCCTGGCCTCGTCGGCGAGCGTATCCGAGGCCGAGCGGCAGCAGTGCGCCAGCGCCGGCTGCGATGACTTCTTGCCCAAACCGATCGTGGCGAGCGCGCTCCTCGACAAGATATCGCGGTTGCTTGGCATCGAGTGGCTTCGCCGCGATGAAGCCCCCGCTCGGGACGCGCCGGCGGAGGAGCTTGAAGGCGACGGACACCTCGCGCCGCCTCCGGCCGAAGAGCTGGCGATCCTGTCGGCGCTCGCGAAGAAGGGGCTCGTCCACAAGATCCTGGAGGAGGCGGAGCGGATAGCGCAGCACGATCCGCGGCTCAGACCTTGGATCGAGCAGCTCACGACGCTGGCACGCAGCTACCAGACCCGGAAGCTGCGGGACTTCGTCGGCGCGTACGGCCCAAACGGCGCGGGCGGCGCCGATGGCCGCGCGGAACCGCAAGAATCGACGTAGCGAGCGGCCCAGGTCGGGGGACGGTGCCAAGGGTGGCGGGCGAGAGCCGCCGGGTCGCCGTCGTTACCCCGACCTGGGGCGGGTCGCCCGTTCGAGCAGCCGCTGGACCGTCGCTGTCTGCAGATCGCGCGTCTGGGCCGTGAGCGAATAGAGCATCGCCTCGCGGAAGAGGCGCTGCGCGGCGTGGTCGAGGAGGTTGGCGCTGCCTCCGGTCGCAGCGACCGCGGCGTGCGCGGCCCTGACGCCCAGATCGATGCACCAGGCGCGAACGCGGACCGCGTGCTCTGCCTGGCCCTCCGCCTCCGGCCGGTCCGCCCATGCATCGACCTCGGCGCGGGCGGACTCCCTCTCTTCCTCGAACGCCCGCGCGGCGTCCGCCAGGCGCGCGCTGCCGCGGCGCTCCGCCAGGTCCGCGAGCAGGGCCGCGGCGGCGCCGGCGGCGCCCAGGGAGAGCGCCGACGGCGTGAGCAGGCCCGCGGCGTCGCGGGCGGCCTGCTGCTCGCGCGTCAGGGTCGTGATCACCTGCTCGGGGCCGACGCGCAGATCGCGCAGCGTCAGCGACACCGTGGCCGAGGCGTTCATCGCGCTCAGGCGGAGCGGCGGCGATGCCTCGATGGAGTTCCCCGCCTCCAGCGGCGTCAGGACGTACATCAGGCGACCATCGGGGAGCGCGCCGGCGATGACCGCATCGTCGGCGATCCCATGGCCGGTCAACCAGGGCACGGTGCCGTCGAAGCGGAACCGGTCGCCGTCGGGCTCGACATTGACCATCGGCGGGCCCGGGCGGCGGACGTGCGAAAAGCCGACGGTGCAAAACCGCTCGCCGGCGGCGAAACGAGGCAGGACGCGCTCCTTGAGCGCCTCGTTGTCGCCGCGCGCGATGAGCGGGCACGCGGCGGCGTGCTGCATGTGGACGAACGCCGTCACACCGCAGGCACCGGCGAGGATCTCCAGGACCTCGCGCGCGACGTGCGGCGGGGCGCCGTGGCCGCCGTAGCATGCGGGCGTCGCGGTCCCGAGGAGACCTGCGTCCGCGAGCGCGCGGAGGTGCTCTCGGGGAACCGCCGCGGCCTGATCCGTGGCGTTCGCCGAAGGGGCGAGCACGAGCGTCGCGAGCCGGCGGGCGCGCTCGATCAGCGCGGCGGAGCCGGCCGTGGCAGGCGGCGTGGGCGATCCGGGGGACATGCGAAGGGAGTGTAGGCCGCGGCAGCGAGGCGACCCAGGAGATCGGCGCATCGCGGCCGAGGCACGTGCCCCCACCTGCTGGGAGGCTGCAGCCTCCTCGCAGCGGAGCCGAGGCGGCGCGCCAGGGTCGAGGCGGAGCGCGCGTCCCGGAGGTGTTCATCAGGCGATTCGAGCGAATCAGGTGATTCGGGCGAAGAGGAGCGCGAGCGCGCACAGCATGATGCAGATGCCGAAGATCTTCCCGACGTGCCGCCCGTTCCCGAGGATCTCCACCATCACGCGGCCCGCCACGACATAGATCATGAAGCAGGCGAAGCCGATGGTGACGATGGGGACGCCCATCGCGATCACGCCGCCCGCCGCGCTCCGCCCCACGAACTGGGGAAAGAGGGCGGCGAAGAACACGATCGCCTTGGGGTTGACGACGGCGAACATGAAGCCGTCGCGGACGTGCTGCCACGACGACCCGGACCGCGCCGCGACCTCACGATCGCTCCCGGAACTGGCGATGCCCATCAGCGTCCAGCCGATATAGAAGATGTACAGCGCCCCCACGAGCTTCATGCCGAGCAAGAGCGAGCTCGACAGGCCGCCGACCTCGAGGATCATGACGTAGGAAGCGACCGCCTGGACGATCGTCGCCGCGATGTTTCCGGCCCCGGAGAGCGCCCCTGCCCCCCAGCCGTGGTTGGCGCCCTTGGCGAGCGCGAGCAGCATCGATGGGCTCGGGATGATGGACGCGACGAAGATGGCCATGCAGCAGGCCAGCAGCACCTCAGCGCTCACCCGCCGACAGGTGGATGCTATCGGGCTTCATCCAGGGATCGATGGTGTTCCTGGCGACGTGGTCGAACCTGCTATGCAGCAGCATCGAGGCTCCTTCTGTGCTGGTGGGCGACAACTCCGCGGTTCCGGCGCCCGGCCGTCCGGGGCCGCAGCGACGCGCCGCGCGCTGCTCCGGGGCTGTTGAGCAAGCGTCGGACCAGCGGTGTTCGTCGTCCGATTTCGACGAGAAAGCCCGTCCCGGCGGCCAGAAACACACCTCGCCCAACCAGGGGTTCAAGGCGCGCCGATAGGAGATAGGCAACACATTGCCCGGTCGAGCAATAGCCTGTCATGCGGCAGGAGCGACCCGCCGCTCGGCCGTTGAGTTTCAGCTCTCCTGGGCAGCTCGCTCGCCCGACGACCGAGGCTCGCGAGCGTCCTCCCTCACCGGACGCGACGCGACCCCTCCCGCGCCCGCAAACCTCACCGGCGCCGCCGCTGAGGGCGGCCCCCTCGCGCGACCGGACGCGAGCGAGCTGAGCTTGAGCGCGCGGCGCGCGGTGCCACCACGCGCCGGCGTGCCGCAGCGACGGACGCTGCGCTGGCCGGACAGGACGAACGCAGGCACGCTGGCGGGGACTCCGCCGGATGGTGGATTTCGAAATGAGCGTCCCCGGGATCCGCAAGCTATCGAGCGGCTACGCGGACACGTCGAGGTACGCCGCGGACCTTGCTGCGGGGGGGATCCTCCGGCAGGCTTCCGGGATGACGTCCCTCGCCTTCGCGATGCCGGCGGAGATCGTCGACCCGAGCGTCGTCGCCCCGCCGGGCGATCTGTACAGCAACGAGCCGCCGATGGAGAGCTACCAGCACCTCGTCCAGATGATCCTGCTGCTCGAGAGCCTGGAGCTCTTCTGGAAGGACCGGGCCGACTTCTTCGCCGCGGGGAACCTGACCATCTACTTCAGCCCCAAACAGCTCAAGACCGAGCACTTCCGGGGCCCTGATTTCTTCGTCGTGCTCGGCACCGAGCGGAGGCCGCGCAAGAGCTGGGTCGTCTGGGAAGAAGACGGCCGGTATCCGAACGTGATCGTGGAGGTGCTCTCGGAGAGCACCGAGAGCACCGATCGCGGCCTCAAGAAGCAGATTTACCAGGACGTCTTCCGGACGCCGGACTACTTCTGGTTCCATCCGGAGACGCTCGAGCTCTCGGGCTTCCACCTCGTCGACGGGCAGTACGAGCCGCTCTCCCCCGATGCTTCCGGACGGCTCTGGAGCGCTCAGCTCGAGCTCTTCCTTGGCGTCGAGGAGGGGCAGCTTCGCTTCTTCACCCCCGAGGGCGAGCTCGTGCCCGCAGGCAAGGAGCTCGCGAAACGGGCCGAGTCCGCCGAGCAGCGCGCCGAGTCCGCCGAGCAACGCGCCGAGTCCGCCGAACAGCGGGCCGAGTCCGCCGAGCAGCAGGCAATGCGGTTGGCGGCGAGGCTCCGGGAGCTCGGCGTCGATCCCGACACGCTCAAGTAGCGTTCGGATCCCGCGCTCCTCTCGCTCCTCCTGTGAAGAAAGCGATGAAGCTCTATTTCAGCCCTGGCGCCTGCTCGCTCTCTCCGCACATCGCGCTGCGCGAGGCCGGCCTCCCGTTCGAGCTCGAGCAGGTCCACCTCGGCACGAAGAAGACAAGGTCGGGCGCCGACTTCACCTCGATCAACCCCAAGGGCTACGTGCCCGCGCTCGAGATCGAGGGCGGCGAGGTGCTCACCGAGGGGCCGGTGATCGTCCAGTACATCGCCGATCGGAGGCCCGAGTCGGGGCTCGCCCCCCCGGCCGGCACCCTGGACCGCTACCGGCTGCAGGAGTGGCTGAGCTTCATCAGCACCGAGCTGCACAAGCAGTTCTCGCCGCTCTTCAAGCCGAGGGCGCCGGACGAGCAAAAGAACGCGGCGAGGGCGCTCCTCGGTCGGCGCTTCGCCTTCGTGGCGCGCCGCCTCGAGGACACGACGTACCTCCTCGGCGAGCGGTTCACGGTGGCGGACGCGTACCTCTATACCGTGATGACGTGGACGAGGTTCGCGGGCGTCGATCTCGGCGGATGGCCCGTCCTCGGCCGCTACAGGGAGCGCGTCGGCGCCCGCCCTGCAGTGCAGGCCGCCATCGAGGCCGAGCGGAGGCGGTAGGCATCCTTCGGTCCCTGGGGATACGCGCCTTGACGCAACGATCACGCGCGACTTTGCATGACGGCATGCTGCAGGCGATCGCCGAGGACGTGTGGGCGTACGAGAGGGACTTCCGGCTGCCGTTCGGCGATCTGCCAGCGCGCACGACGGTCGTGAGGCGGGCCGACGGCGGGATCGTCATCCACTCGCCGCTGGCGTTCGATGACGACACCGCCCGGGAGATCGACGCGCTCGGCGAGGTGCGCGCCCTCGTCGCCCCGAGCTGCCTCCACCACGTCTTCTTGAGGGCCGCGACCGAGCGCTGGCCGCGCGCGAGCGTGCTCGGGGCGCCCGGGCTCGAGAAGAAGCTCTCCGGCCTTCGCTTCACCCCGCTGCCCCGATCCGGCGCCGCGCCGGAGATCGGCGACGATCTCGACGTCCGCCTCATCGAGGGCGCACCGTACATCGCGGAGCACGTGTTCCTGCACGCGCGGTCGCGGACGCTCATCGTGACGGATCTCCTCTTCAACGTGCATGAGGCCCGCAGCTTCGCCATGAAGGTCTTCCTCTGGGTCGGCGGCGTGTGGAGGAAGACCGCCCAGGACCACGTGTGGCGCGTGCTCGTGAGGGACCGCGCCGCGGCGGCGCGCAGCGTCGCCGACGTCCTCGCGTGGGACTTCGAGCGCGTCGTCGTCGCCCACGGCGACGTCATCGAAGGCGAGGCGAAGGACCGGACGCGCAGCGCGCTCGCGTGGATCGGCGCCGGTGCTGGCCGGCTCCTGCCTGGGAGATGAGCGCTCTCAGGCGGCCACCTGCGCGCGGCGCAGCCCGATGACCTGCGCCTCCGCGAAGAGCGCGACGGCGAGCGCCTGCGCCGCGACGAACGCATAGCCGATCGCCGTCGGCTCGAACCAGCCGAGCGCGAGGAGGAGCATGCTGTCGACGACCCAGAGCGCGTTCGCGACGACGACGGCGACGACGGCCCCCCGGGCCGGACGCTCGCGCGTGCCGAGCCATGCGACGAGCGCCGCGAACGGGAGCAGGCTCGCTCCAGCCCAGCGGAACAGCGGCTCGGGGAGGCCAGTCAGGCCGGCGAGGGGCGCCGCGGCGGCGAGCATGAGGAGGCCTGTGGCGCCGCTGAGGGCCGCGTCGGCGAGGAGGGCGCGGCGGAGGAAGCGAGGAGAGATCACGAACGACATGGTGGGCTCCTTTCGTTGCGGTCGGGGGCTCATCGCCCCTCGGTGGGCGGGACCTGCGGGGCAGCGCGCGCGCGGCGCGCCGGGTGTCCACAGCGCCCCTGACACCGCTCACCTTGGGGCGCCCTCGGCATGGGGTCGATTACCTCCCAGGTAATGGGCGTCATTTCCCGGCGTGCTAGGGTCGACTCGCGATGACGAGCTCACACCCGCCGATCGGGGGTCTCCTGCGCGAGTGGCGCCAGCGCCGTCGAATGAGCCAGCTCGACCTCGCCTGCGAGGCCGACATCTCGACACGCCACCTGAGCTTCCTCGAGACCGGCCGCGCGCAGCCGAGCCGCGAGATGGTGATCCACCTGGCGGAGCGCCTCGATGTGCCCTTGCGCGACCGCAACCAGCTCCTCGTGGCGGCGGGGTACGCGCCACTCTATCCGGAGCGCAGCCTCGGCGATCCCGCGCTCGCGGCGGCGCGCAGGGCGGTCGATCTGGTGCTCGCCGGCCACGAGCCCTATCCGGCGGTCGCCATCGATCGGCACTGGACCCTCGTCGCCGCGAACGGCGCGATCGGCCCATTCCTGGCCGGCGCCGACGCCGCCCTCCTCCAGCCCCCGATCAACGTGCTGCGCCTGAGCCTGCACCCAGGGGGCCTCGCGCCGCGCATCGAGAACTCGACCGAGTGGCGCGCGCACCTCCTCTCGCGCCTGCGCCGTCAGATCGACGTGAGCTCCGATCCCGCCCTCGTGACGCTCTTCGAAGAGCTCATCCGCTATCCATCGCCGGAAGGATCGAGGCGCCCTGAGCCCGCCCGCGAGCCCGACCCGGTCACCATCGCGGTGCCGCTCCGGCTCAGGACGGAGGACGGTATCCTGAGCTTCCTCAGCGCGACCATGGTCTTCGGCACGCCGATCGACGTCACCCTGTCCGAGCTCGCGGTCGAGTCGTTCTTCCCCGCGGACCAGGCGACCGCGGAGGCGCTGCGCGCGACGGCGCGACGCCGAGGACAACGGCCCTCTGCAGAGGAATCGCATCGAATCCCGCTCTGAGGGCGCGCGCCGCGCGCGCATCGACCAGCCGCGCTCCCCTGGGCAGCGCGGAGAGCGCTCCCGGTGCGTCGCGATGCGCAACGCTGAGAGCGCTACCGGTGCATCGCGATGTCGTTGCGGGGAAAGGGCTTGATGCGTCGGGTGTGCCGCCCAGTGGACGGAGCGGTCTTGATCCGCCCGGGGGATCGCGCGGGCCGCGCGGTGGGCTTCTTCTTCGTTGTCGACCGCGAGGCCTCGCTGGCGGGCGCGCTCTCGGGCTGCGCCGCCGCGGCCTGGACCGGCTCCTGGAGCTCCGGCGCGAGCAGCGGTCGGGGTGCCTCCACGACGCTGGCGAGGAGCGTCGCCTCGGTCGAGCTCGCCAGCCCGGCGCCGCGGGGGGCGACGGCGGCGAGCGCGGCGTTGTCGGCTGCGGGCGCGGCGAACCGGACGCCGAAGAACAGGCTGGCGCCGGCCAGCACGGCGCCTAGCGCGGCGGCCGCCGCCATCCGCGCGGATGGCCTTTTGCGCTTCTTGCGGCCCGACGCCGTGCCCAGGACCGCGGTCGTGCCATCACCGCCGTCGTCCTCGCAGAGATCCGCCTCGACCACCGGTATCGACGGGGACGTCATGACAGGGTTGCGCCGGGTGACCACGCCGTCCTGCGAGCTCACGGGCGGCGCCTCGACCACGCTCTCCGCACCCGCCGGAGCCGGCGTCTCGGTGCCCCACTTGCGCGACGACAGCGCCCGCTCCAGCGCGTCGGCCATCTCCTTCGCCGACCCGAAGCGCGCGCTCGGATCCTGCTGAAGGGCCCTCGCCATCCATTCGTCGACGGCGGCCGGCACGTCGATCCGGTGCGCGCTGGGCGGCGTGAACCGCCCCCTGTGCACGGCGAGCGTGAGCGCCGCGAGCGTCTCTCCGGAGAACGGGGTCCGCCCCGTCATCGCATGATAGGCAACGACGCCGAGCGACCAGAGATCCGCGCGGAAATCGAGATCCCTCGGGGTGACGAGCTGCTCCGGGCTCATGTAGAGCGGCGTCCCGACCACGTTCCCCGTCGAGGTGACCCGCAGGTCCCGGACCCGCTTGGCGATACCGAAGTCAAGCACCTTGACGAAGATCTCCCCATCCACCTGGGTCAGGAACAGGTTGTCCGGCTTGATGTCGCGGTGGACGATGCCGAGCCGGTGCGCCTGCCCCAGCGCCTTGGCCGCTTGCGCCACGATACGCGCCACCTCGCCGAGCGGCAGCCGGCCCTGGCGGCTGATACGGACCCTCAGGTCCTCGCCGCGGAGGAGCTCCATCGCGATGTACGGCATGCCCTCCGCCGTCAAGCCGTGATCGAGGACCTGCGCGACGTGCGGGCTCGTGATCTGCGCCGCAGCGACCGCCTCTCGCCGGAACCGCTCGACGTAGCCCGGGTCGTCCGCGTACTCGGGCGACATGAACTTCACGGCTACCTGAGCCTTCAGCGGAAGCCGATCGGCAACCCAGATGCTCCCCATCCCGCCGCGCCGGAGGATGCGCACGAGCCTCAGCGAAGGCGTCACCATCTGTCCGGTGTGCAGGGGCATACCTCTGCTACTCCTTCTCGCACTCGCACAAGCTCGAGCCGGTGGTTCCGTCAGCTCCAGCCGAAAATCGCCCGAATGGCGTAAATAGATCACTACGACGCCTTCATTGCCTCTGCAAGAGAAACAAAGTGCTCTCCGCCACGTCCGTCACGTGTGTCAGCTCTAGTCAGCTCTAGGCAGTTCTAGGTGCGCGTCGCGCACCCGCGCACACTGAAGCCGACCCGTCTCTTGCATCCCCCAGGAGCCCAGGGGCCGCGGAGAACTCCTATGCGAGACGGCCACGGGGACGGACATCCACCGTGCGCTGATGTCGGCGGATGAGCGCATGTCGAGCGCCAGCTTCGTCCAGCCGGTCGAGGGCGCCCGTCGCCGCGAGCGGCGGCGCCGAACAACGGAGTTGAAGGTAGGCCACCCGATCATCAGGTGGGGAGCGCGGGAACAAGCGTGCCTGTCGTGCGGCCATGGCCCGCGATCCGCTGTGGCTTCATCCATGGGCTCACCTCGCGGCGTCAGGTGAGCCCGCCCGGGGGGCGCGAGGGCTCATCGCCTCTTGACTTCGAAAAAAGTCTTTCATTTTGCCTCCACAACCACCGTCCGGGCAGCATGGAGGGTGGCGCTCGTGTCTTCAATCCAGCGCGAGAGTCACGTGGACGGGGCGAGACCCATTGGGGGTCGACATCGTCCGACATCGGAGGGCGGGCCTGTCCAGCTCCACGCGGGGCGCGCTCGCGCCTCCCTGGATCACGCACCGCGACAGGCGGGTTGTCCCCTGGAGGAGGATTGAAGCCTCTCGTCTTCTGGGTGCCGGCTCACTGAAAGAGTTCACCCAGCCGAGGACGGCCTGGACGCCCACGGAGCTCGCGCGTACGCCGGCGGAGGAAATCCACCCGCGCCGAGACTGAAGCTGATGCGTAGGGGTGCGATAAAAAATGAAGCGCGGGTGTCATCCATGGTTGCGTCTACGCGCGCAGGCGTAGAATCGCCGGAACCATGAGCCGATCCCCCTCCGACAAGGACGCGCCCAAAAAGGCAACGGTCAGCCCCGTGCCGTCGCGAGGGACCCCGCCGGAGACGATCCCGTCGCGCGCCAGCGCCAGCAGCAGCAGCGCCCTGCCGTCGGCGCCGCCCCTGACACGGAGCAGCGCCGGCAGCGGCAGCGCCCTGCCGCCGGCGCCCGCCTCGAACCGCGGGGGCAGCACCCTCCCGCCTCCTCAGCAGCACGCGCCGCCCCCGGCGCGCGGCAGCCATTTCCCGGCCGACGCGCGCGTGCGGCGGGATCGACCGAGCGTCCCGCTCTCTCCGCACGGCGCGTATGCGTCGCAGGAGGCGCGCGGCTGGCGAGAGCGGCCGACCGCCGCGGCCGCCGCCGCGGCGCGCGCCGGCTATACCTTGCAGGATCCGTTCGATCGGTGGGACCCGTCCGAGGGCTCCCCCGCTGCGCCAGCGACCCAGCCGCCCGAACCGCCGAGCTCGCGGATCCCGGAGGCGTCGCGCCACGAAGACGCCGGCCGCGGCCACGCGCCGGCCTCGTCGCCGGGCAAGCGCACGGCGACCGGCGGGCTGCCCGCCGCGCACCAGCCGGCGGCGTCGGCCAGGCCGTCCGCGGGGCGCGAGCCGCAGCGGCTCCACGAGCCGCACGGCGGAGGCCACGATCCGTACACGCCCATCAACCAGATCCTCGGCTACACGCGCCTGCTCGTGGCGTCGCTGCAGGGCAAGGTCGCGCCGCAGCACATCGAGGACATCCGCAACATCGAGCTCGCGTCGCGCAAGCTGCTCACCATCGTGCAGGCGATGGAGAACGGCGACGAGGACGCGCCCTCGAGCGTGAAGGTCAGCATCCCCTCTCCGCACGAGGAGCCCGCTGTCCACGCCGAGATCGAGGGCAGCGGGCGCGGCACCATCCTCGTTGTCGACGACAGCCGAGGCAACCGCGACGTCCTCTGTCGGGTGCTGCAGAACAACGGCTACCGCACCGCGTCCGCCGAGGACGGACCCCGCGCGCTGGGGCTCGCCGCGCGCGAGCGCTTCGACGCCGTGCTGCTCGACGTGAACATGCCCGGCATCAGCGGCCTCGGCGTGCTCTCGGCCCTGCGCCAGAGCCGGTCGCAGGCCGAGCTCCCGGTGATCATGGTGACCACGCGCGGCGCGAGCGAGGACGTCGTCGAGTCGCTCAAGCTCGGCGCCAACGACCACGTGACGAAGCCGATCGACTTCGACATCCTGCTCGGGCGGCTCGACACGCAGCTCACGCTGAAGCGCTCGCGCGAGCAGCTCTCGCAGCTCGCGGCGGAGCTGTCGGTCAAGAGCGAGTTCATCCGCAAGACGTTCGGCCGCTACCTGAGCGACGACGTGGTGAACCGCCTGCTCTCCTCGCCCGAGGCCCAGCTCCTCGGCGGCGAGGAGCGCGAGGTGACCATCATGATGACGGACCTCCGCAGCTTCACGACGATGACCGAGAACATGCCGCCCGACGTCGTCATGCGGCTCCTGAACGGCTACCTCGGCGAGATGGCGCGCATCATCGTCGCGCGCGGCGGCACGATCATCGAGTTCATCGGCGACGCGATCCTCGCGCTCTTCGGCGCGCCGTTCCCGGCGGGCGACGACACCCGCCGCGCGGTCGCCTGCGCGCTGGAGATGCAGATGGCGATGGACGCGGTGAACGAGAAGAACAGCGCCGAGGGCCTGCCGACGCTGCAGATGGGCATCGCGCTCAACACCGGCCCGGTCGTCGTCGGCAACATCGGCTCCGAGGCGCGCACGAAATACGGCGTGGTCGGCGCCCAGGTGAACCTGACGTCCCGCATCGAGTCGTGCACGGTGGGCCGCCAGATCCTGATCGCGGACACCACGCGCCGCGCCGCGGGCGCGGGCCTCCTGCTCGGCCAGAGCCACGCGCTGGCCGTCAAGGGGTTCTCGAACCGTGTGCTGGTCCACGAGGTCCTGGGCCTCGACAACCCCGAGCGGCTCTACCTGCCCGAGCGGCGGGTCGAGATCCTCTCGCTCTCGTCGCCGCTGCCGGTCGTGTGCGCGCGCCTCGCGGGCAAGCGGGTGGAGGGCGAGCCGCAGTCCGCCTTCATCCTCGGGCTCTCCCCCTTCGGCGCCGTGCTGCGGCTGCATCCCCGGCCCGCGCCCTTCACGAATCTCCAGATCCACCCGTCCGGCCCGCTCGCCGAGCAGCTCGGCGGCGAGCTGCACGCGAAGGTGATCGAGCTCGACGCGCGCGCCGACGACGTCGTGCGCATCCACTTCACGTCGTCACCGCCGGGGCTCGCGGCGTTCGTTCAGAAGCTGCACCGCGCCGAGGCATAGCGGCTCTCCCCACAGGCAGGCTCGTTCACATCGAACCCGTGCTCCTGAAGGGGCCGTATCGGCTCGGCGACCGGCTCTCCTCGGCTCCGAGGACATCGCCCTGCGCGTGACCCAGGGCGAAGCGCCCCTGGGAGAGCACCTTTGCTTCGAACGAGCGCCTCGCCTACGCTCCGCCCTCGCAGCGCAACACGGCCCCTTCACGCGGACCCATACACCGAGGTAGCAGACGCCCATGCCTTCCCTGACCGTTGCGGGCCCTGTGGGCGCGCTCCACATCGTCGATCATCCGGCCGCCGTCCCTCGCCCCGACGCAGGCGCCGGCTCCTCGCGCGAGGCGCTGCCGGTCGTGCTCGTGCACGGGATGGTCGGCCACGCCGGCTTCTGGGAGGCGACGCTCGCGCACGTCGCCGGCCGACGGCGCGCATTGGCGCTCGATCTCCGGGGACACGGCGCGTCGGAGCCCCCGCCCGACGCGGACTACACGCCCGCCGCCTGCGCGGCCGACGTGCTCGCGGCCCTCGACGCCCTGGCGCTCCCCCGCGTGGCGCTCGTCGGCCACAGCTACGGCGCGCTCGTGGCGCTCGCCGCCGCGGCCGCCCATCCGGAGCGGGTCGCGCGCCTCCTGCTCGCAGACCCGCCCCGGGATTTCACGCAGATCCCGGCGGAGGTCCAGGCGCAGCACTTCCCGCCCTACCTCGCCGCCCTCGCGGCGGACGGCTGGCGTGACACCGCCGTTGCCACCTTCAACGAGGCGCTCGCGGGCAGCACGCCCGCGACCCGGGAGACGGTGCTGGCGCGCGTCGCCGCCACGCCGCACGACCGGATGCTCGGCATGTCCCGGCATTTGCTGGAGTTCGAGGCGGTGAACGCGCTGGACCGCTACCTCGCCGCGCCGGGCGCCCGCGCCCACGCCATCGTCGCCCCCTCGAACGCATGGCCGCAAAGCCTCCACGCGCTGAGGCCCGCGCTCACGGCGGTCGTGCTGCCGGAGACCAGCCACTGGCTGATGCTCGACGCGCCGGCGGCGTTCGCCGCCGAGCTCGAGGCGTGGCTGGACGCCGCCTGACGGAGCGCTCGCGCCCCCTCATCCCCCTCTCTCTTTCTCTCTCCTCCGCCCTGCGTGCCTCTACGGTCCCCTCGCCTCTCCTCTCCTCGCTTATCGGAGGGAGAAGCCCGGATTACGGCACTCCCGCTCTCCGGCTCAGCTCCGCCCTCGCTTCCCCGCGGCGAGCTCGCCGAACCGCTCGAGGTAGCCGCCGAACCGGTCCAGCACCTCCCGCTCGGTGAGCCCGAACTCGTCATCGCACGCAGCGCCGATCGCCCCATCCGCGCCCCGACCGCGTCGAGCGCGCGGAACGGCGTCGACACGCGGTACGGATGGGGGGTCGATCTCGTGGGTCCGCGCATGCGCCTGCCTCAGGGTAGGCGCGCGCCGCACGGAGGGATGGCGCCGACCGGGCGCACGCGGGCCGGGCGGCGGCCGCGCCGCGAGCGCCTCGCGGTCCTTTTCTGCGGGGCGCTCCCGGCCCACACTGCCGCCATGCACGACGACAGCGCCCCCCGGCTCTCCGCGCTCACCGAGAGGACCCTGGCTCACTACGACGATCACGCCCTGTCGTTCTGGGAGGGCACGCGCGATCACGACGTCTCGCAGAACCGCGCCGCGCTGCTCGCGGCCCTGGAGGGGGCAAGTCCGTTCACGATCCTCGATCTCGGCTGCGGCCCCGGGCGCGATCTCGCGGCGTTCCGCGCGGACGGGCACACTCCGGTCGGGCTCGACGGGTCCGCGCGGTTCGTCGAGATGGCGCGGCGACACGCGGGCTGCGAGGTGCTCCACCAGGACTTCCTGCGCCTCGACCTCGAAGCCGGGCGCTTCGACGGGATATTCGCCAACGCGTCGCTGTTCCACGTGCCGAGCAAGGAGCTGCCGCGCGTGCTCCGCGAGCTCCACGCCGCGCTCCGCCCGCGCGGCGTCCTCTTCAGCTCGAACCCGCGGGCGACGATCGGGAGGGGTGGTCGGGCGACCGGTACGGCTGTTATTGGTCGCTCGAGCGGTGGCGGGAGCACGTGACCGCCGCCGGGTTCGAGGAGATCGATCACTACTATCGACCGGCGGGCCGGCCGCGCGAGCAGCAGCCGTGGCTGGCGACGGTGTGGCGCAAGCGCTGATCCCTCGGCGCGAGCAGCTCCCGGGAAATCGCCCCGGATCGGGAGGAGACACGCCGGCGCCCGCGGTCAGTGCGCCCTGATCGCCTGCGGGCGCGCGGGCGGCGGGGGCGCGGGACGCGGGCCCGCGGATGACCGCCGGGCCCAGCGCGACGATCACGAGGGCCAGCGCCACGACGAGGGCGAGGCCGCCGCGCAAGGTGAGGCGATCGGAGACCAGGCCGATGGCCGGAGGGCCGACGAGAAAGCCGCCGTACGACAGGGTGGCGAGCGTCGCCAGCGCCTTGCCGGGCGCGACGCCGGGGGCGCTCGCCCCGGCGCGGAAGACCAGCGGCACCACGACGGACAGGCCGGCGCCCACGCACCCGAACCCCAGCAGCATGGCGACAGGGGCGTTGGCGAGCAGCGCCGCGCCGAGCCCGCCCGCGACAACGACCCCGGCCGCGCGCACGACCCTATCGGCGCCGAACCGCTGCGTCAGCCCGTCCCCGGAGAACCGCCCGAGGAGCATCGCCAGCGAGAACGCGGCGTAGCCGGTCGCCGCGAAGGCCGCGGTGGTGTGGAGCTCGTCGCGGAGGTAGACGGCCGACCAGTTGGCCATCGCGCCCTCACCCACGGACGAGCAGAAGGCGACGAGGCCGAGCAGGAGGAGCCCTGTCGAGCGTGCGGCCCCGGGGGCGGCCGCGGTCGCGGGCTCGGGGCGCGCGTCGGCCGAGAGCGCCCCGCCCTCGCGCGCGACGGCCACGGCGAGGACGGCGGCGACGGCGACGAGGTGCGCCGAGGGCGACAGCGCGCGGTCGGCCGCGAGCGCGCCAAGGGCCGCCCCGATCAGCCCGCCGAGGCTGAACATGCCGTGCACCGACGCGAGGATGGGCCGACCGGAGCGCCGCTCGACCTCGACGGCCTGCGCGTTCATCGCGACGTCCATGAGGCCGTTGCACACGCCGAGCAGCAGGAGGGCCGCGACGAGCGCGGCGAAGGAAGGGGCCAGCGCGGGCAGGGGCAGCGCCGCGCACAGGAGCAGGGCCGAGACCCGGGTGATGCGCCGGCTCCCGAAGCGGGCGACGAGCGGCCCGGCGGCGCGGAAGGCGAGCATCGCGCCGCAGGCGAGGCCGAGGAGGGCGAGGCCGAGCAGGCCGTCGCGCAGCCCGAGCCGCTCGCGGACCGCAGGGACACGCGCGGCCCAGGACGCGAAGGCGATGCCGTTCGCCACGAACATGACCGAGACGGCGCGGCGGGCGCGCGCGACGTCGTCAACGACCGCGAGGGAGCCCATCACGGCACCCCCCGCGCAGGACCAGGCGAGCCGCTGGCGCACCGCCGCGGCCCGGGGAAGGCCGTCCGGAGGACGGCGTTGAAAGTTGGAGGCTCCCCGGAAGGTTCGTGCATTTTCGTGAACATCAGGGAAAGATCATGGGGCCGGAAGGGACCGGAGCAAGCAACTTCGTGCACAAACAGGAACAATCGTGCAAAACAACGCAGACACCTCCGGCTTGATGGTGGCCGAGCGGCGCCAGCATATTCTCGCAGTACTGGAACGCGACGGGAAGGTGGTGGCGGCAGAGCTGAGCCGTGCTTTCGGGGTCTCGGAGGACACGATCCGGCGCGATCTGCGCGAGATGGCGAACGAGGGGCTCTTGCAGCGGGTTCACGGCGGCGGCCTGCCGGTCTCGCGGGTGAACCCGAGCTTCCCTGCGCGCGAGCGGCAGCGGCCGAAGGCCAAGGAAGAGCTCGCGCGGGCCGCGGCGACGTTGATCAAGCGGGGTCAGGTGGTGTTCATCGACAGCGGGACGACCAACGTGGCCGTGGCGCGCCACCTCCCGCGCGATCTCGAGGCGACGGTCGTGACCAACAGCCCTCCCGTCGCCATCGCGCTCTCGGAGCACCCGCGGGTGGAGGTGGTCCTGCTGGGCGGGCGCGTGCGCAAGGATCCGCTGGCCGCCGCCGACGGGGTGACCATCGCGGGGGTGCGCCAGATCCGGGCGGACCTCTGCTATCTGGGGGTGTGCACGCTCGATCCCACGTTCGGCGTCACCACGCTGGATCTGGACGAGTCGTACGTGAAGCGGGCGATGGTGGAGGCCTCCGCCGAGGTCGTCGCGCTGGTGACCGCGGACAAGCTGGGCACCGTGTCACCGTACGTGGTCGCGCCGCTGAGCGAGCTCACATGGCTGTTCACCGAGCGCGGCGTGTCGCAGGAGGCGCTCGCGCCCTACCGGGCCGCGGGCGTCACCGTCACGCAGGACCTCGAGGCGGAGCCGGCCTAGTCCAGCGGGTCAGAGATCCTGCCACGATTTCTGGGAGGCGCAGGCTCGCTCTGGCCATGCCGAGCTCGAGGTCCCTGGACGCCTCGGCTCATTTTTTCACGACGAACTTCGCCGTCGTGAACTTGACTGTCCCGCTGTTGTTCTGGGACTCGACCAGCAGCTTGATCTCGTGCAGATTCCCCAGGGAAAGGCCGAGCGCTTCCCACTTGGTGAAGTGTTCGGAGACGGAGATGGTGCCGCACGTGCGAGCCGTCCGCCGGATGCTGAAATATTGATCGAACGTCGCGCTCGCGCCCGTGATGGCCGGCTTGTTCACGCGGGTCTTCTTCCACACGTCGTAGGTCTCACCATCGGCAGTGAGCGTTCCTACCTCGTCCCGCGGCGTCCCGTCGGAAGAGAAGCCTGCCGGCTTTTCGCTGCCCCAGTCGTCGAGGATGTAGAACTCGCGCAGCGGGTTGACGGTCCAGCCGTAGATGCCGATGTACGTCAAGCCGCCGTCCTCCTCCGTCTTGGTATGCGCGAACTCCGCCGATACGGTGCCGATCTGGGTGTGCTTCTGGGTCTGGTTGAAGTCGAGCCCGACGCGCGCCAAGAAATCCTCGACGTTGTTCCATTCCGCACTGAACGCGGCGTCGACGCCGTGCACGGTCATGCAGCCCTTCCCGCCTCCCTCCGCCCAGAGCTCATAACCATAACCATTGCCCGCATTGCCTCGGCTGTTCGAGCAATACTCCCTGCCTCCGGTCAGGGGTGTCGCTGGCGGGCAGGTGTTCGCGCCGCTGCCCGTGGACCCGCCGCCCTCGCCGGTGGACCCGCCGTCGCCGGTGGATCCACCTCCACCCGTCGCTCCGCCCGCACCCGGGGGTCCACCGCTGCTGCTCCCGCCGCCGCTCCCCGTGACGCCTCCGGTAGTAGCGGAGGCAGCGCCCGTGCCCCCGGCGCCCGGTTGACCACCGCTTCCGCTCGCGCCGGTGGATCCTGCGATCGATCCGCCGCTCCCGTCTTCGTCCTTCCCTTCCCCGGAGCCGGAACAGCCCGTGAACGCCGCGGCAGCCAGGCAAGCGGCGAGTGTACCCAGCGACCAGCGGGACGAGACGAGAATCTTCATGGTTGGAGCATGCCAGGGGTTGCACATGGTGATCAAGCGAGGCGAACCCTTGGAAGGTTGGCTCGTCGTCGGGTCGCCGCTCTGACAGAAGTTTCCAGACCTGTGGAAACATTCTCGCCGAGGCGCGCAGCCGTTCGGCGTAGGTGTCACCGGCGGTCGCGAGCCCCCGCGCGCCGCGCAGGAGCGCGATCTGCACGGCGTCGAACCCCATCATCGTCACGGCGCCGTGAACCAGGAGAGTCTGTCTGTATCCGAAGGGAGCGATCTCCGCTCTAAGGCACCGTGTCCCGACGGGAGATCGACGAAGACCGAAGGCTAGTTATCTTCGCGTCGACCTCGGCGGACGACAGGATCGCGTCCTCGGCGAAGTAGACCCAGTCGACGTCCTCGTTGTATGTCCGCGAGCTGCCCTTCGCGGCGTCGAGCTCATCGTACCAGAGGTTGAAGAAGATGAATTGATCCACTTCTGGAGCGTACATGGAACCGTGCGTCGCGCGATGCACTCCATCGATGTAATAGCTGATGGAGGCGCTGGTGACCTGGACAACGAGCGTGTGAAAGCCGTTGAAGTTCGCGGAGACCGAGTTCGAGACGTTCACGTCCGACGTCTCCCACGAGGTCAGCCACATCGTGCTCGTGTTGCCCTGGCCCCAACCGCCGTTGGGCATGTACTCGAAATCCTGCTCCGAGTAGTCCGGGTCGCCGGCGGCCCACTCGGTCAAGGTGAAGAAGGTCTCGACGGGCTTGTCGGCGTAAAAGCGCGTGCCGGACAGCGGGGTGTCGTTGAACTTGACCCTCGCAGCGTAGGTGCCGAAGCGGAACTTCTGGGCATGGGTGATCACCTCGGCCTGCGACGTGGTCCCTCCGGTGCCGCTCGTGCTCGCCTTGAGACGCATCAGCTTGTTCGTGGAGCTCTGCGGGTCAGCGACCATCGAAACGTTGGATTCCAGCCACGCCGCGCCGCTCACGCCCGGCGCCCCCGACCAGCTCCGCACCGACCACCAGCTCGTGAAGTTGGCGTCGCTGGTCCCGTTGTAGCTGAAATCGTCGAAGAACTCGGCCGTGACCGCGCTGCCGGCCCGGGTCGTCGCGCTCGCCTGATTGGAGGCGGCAGACGCGCCGCCCGCGTTCAGGGCCGTGACCTTGTAATAGTAGGTGGTCGACGCCGCCAGGCCGGTGCTGTTGTAGCTGGTAGAGGTCACGCCGCTGGCGATGCGGTTCCCCGCGCCAGGCGTGAAACCCGACGTGGTCGATCGGTAGACGTCATAGCTCGTCGCACCGCTGCTCGCCGCCCAGCTCAGGGAGATCGCGCTTGCGCTCGACGCCGTGGCCGTCAGGGAGATCGGCGCCGGAGGCGGCGACACGCTGCCGCTCGGCGGCGTACCGCTGCGCAAGCCGCCCGTGGGCGCGGAGCCGGCGTCGTGCACGGTGATACGGCTAGAGTTGGAGAAGGTCGTCTGGCTTCCATACGAGTAATCGTCGGTCTCGACGACGTTCGTGTTGAACTCGATCCCGAGGTCGATCGGCTGGGTCGTCGCCCCCGCAGCCAGGCTTCCGGCGGCGCTGGTGAAGCCGATCTGCACGTAGCGATCGGCGCCCGTGTAGGACACGGTCCCGGTCGTCAGCGTAACTCGACTGCAGCCAGGGCTCCACCACCAGCACGCCGGGGTCACGGTCGTCGCGCTGTCTTTCGTGAACCAGTAGCGTATGACGATGCTGCTCAGCGGTATCGAGACAGCGGTGTTGTTGCGGATTTTTATCCCGGCCTCGATGATGGAGTCGTTCGGCGCGGCGGCGTCATAGTTGCTGTAATGAACGGTAAAGTCGGCCGCTCCGGCGAGGCTATCGCTCGAGTGACCGCAAGTCGAGAGCGCGATGAAGATGCTCAAGCACGCAAGGCGGAGGGCGCGAGCCCGCAAGAAAACGGCCGTCCTTTCGAGGAACGTCACACCTTGGCGCCGGCCAGTCCGCCTCGTCTGCTCGGCAGCATGTAGATATCTCGAGTTCATGATTGTCAATCGTGCTCCTTTCGCGCCCGCATCGCGCAACGTCGCCGAGCCGTGGTCGACTTCCAGCCTCGTGTCGAGCGGCGTCCGCTTCGCGCAGAAATTCAGCGTATGGACGCTCTTGCTGCGCCACGTGGCGAAGCACAGCGTGTGCCAGCGCTGAGCAGCGCCGAATTGGGCTTCGAAGCGACAGGTTCAACGGAGCATTGCCGGGAGTGTGTGCGAGGGCGATCTCGGCGATCCCTCGGGTGCGATCTCTGGGGCAAAGGGGCGATCGACGGGATCGCACCCGCCGTCATGGGGTCGCACAGCGGCTCGGGGGTTCAAATGCTGGATAACTTCAACAAAGCTGCCCTATGGATCTTCTTTGATCCATCCATGCACGAACGTCGCGCGGCCTCACGTGACGTCGGCGCGGAGGCCTGCTGAGATGGCAGCATGCCTCCGTTGAGCGACGACGATGCCGCCTCCACCGAACTCCTGCCCGGGCCGGTGCGCCCCGCTACGGCCACGGCCGAGAGCTTCGCCCTCTCCGTCATGGCGGGCCCGGACGAGGGCCGCCGGTTCACGGTGGCGCCGGGGCTGCCCTCGCGCGTGCTCGCCGGCACGAGCCCCGCCTGCGACATTCCCCTCACCGACCGGCTCGTTTCGCGCCGCCACGCCGCCTTCGAGCTCGCCGGCGCCCGGCTCCGCGTCACCGACCTCGGATCGACGAACGGCACCTTCGTCCAGGGGATCCGCGTCGGCGACGCGTACCTCCAGGGCAGCGAGCTCGTCCGGATCGGCGAGACGGTGCTCCGCGTCGAGGCGCTCGGCCTCACGCAGGCGGCCGAGCTGTCGCCCGCCGTGCAGTTCGGCAGGCTCCTAGGCGCCAGCGAGGAGATGCGACGGCTCTATCCGCTGTGCGAGCGCCTGGCGGCCTCGAGCGTCCCCGTCGTCATCGAGGGCGAGACGGGGACCGGCAAGGAGGTGCTCGCGGAGGCGCTCCACGAGCAGGGGCCGCGGGCGGCCGGGCCGTTCGTGGTCTTCGACTGCACCGCGGTGCCGCCGACGCTCGTGGAGTCGGCGCTTTTCGGGCACGAGCGCGGCGCCTTCACCGGCGCGAACGAGACGCGCCGCGGCGTCTTCGAGGAGGCGCACGGCGGCACGCTGCTGCTCGACGAGATCGGCGATCTCGACCTCAGCCTGCAGGCCAAGCTGCTGCGCGCGATCCAGCGATCGGAGGTGCAGCGCGTCGGCTCGAGCCGCTGGATCCGCGTGGACATCCGGGTGCTCGCGGCGACGCGGCGCGATCTCGAGCGTGAGATCCAGGCGGGTCGGTTCCGGGACGATCTGTTCTTCCGGCTCGCGGTGGCCCGGATCGAGCTGCCGCCGCTGCGCAAGCGGCGGGGCGACGTCACGGTGCTCGCGCACCACTTCTTTCAGCAGCTCGCGGGCCGCGGCGCGCCCTTCCCCCAGGGGTTCGGCGAGCGGCTGGAAGACTACGACTGGCCGGGCAACGTGCGCGAGCTCTACAACGCCGTGGCGCGGCGCGTGGCGCTCGGCGAGGCCGCGCCGATCGAGACAACCCGGGCCGGGCTGGCCTCCCCGGGCGCGCCGGCCCCGGCCTCCACGCGCGGAGGCGCGGAGCCCGGGACATCCGGCGACATCGTCGAGGAGATCCTCGCGCTGAACCTGCCCCTGCCGCGCGCGCGGGAGCGGATCGTCGATCACTTCGAGCGGCGCTACGTGCAGCGCGTCCTCGCGCAGCACGGGGGCAACGTCAGCAACGCGGCGGCCGCGTCGGGCATCGCGCGGCGGTACTTCCAGATCCTGCGCGCACGGCGCTCCACCTGACACCCGCGGCGCCGGCGCGCGGGACGACAGGCGCGCGAAAGGCGCGCGACAGGCCGCGGATGAGCTCCAGGCGGCCCGAGAGCGCCGGATCGCCGGGGGCGATCCAGGAGTTCCCACGCTCGCGATCGAGGCGATCGCGGTGCGATCTCCCCGATCGCCCACGCGCGCCCCCGGCTCGCCGAGCGCGATCGCCGCGCGTCGGCTCCAGGAAGAGCTCAGCGACGGGCTGCCGCGAAGCCGCGCGCCCATCGTCGGGGCCATCATCACGACTGGTACATCGCTTGCTCTTCCGGGAAACAGAAGCAGCGCAGCAGTAGCAGCAGCGCAGTTGCATCGGGCCACGACGACCCAGCCGCGCTCGGTACCACGATGTCCCCATCAACGGGTGGTGATCGAGGGCGAGCCCAGCGGCGAGTCACGGCCCAGCGGCGCCGGATCGCAGCATGGCAATGCTGCGTCCGGCGAGACCACCATCGGCGATCGTTCATCTCTCGTCGAAGAAAGGCCACCATGTCTCTCCATCTTTCTAAGATTGCTCCCAGGCTTTCACTTCTCCTCGTCGCCTTCACCGCGAGCGGGCTCGGATGCCTTGCTTCCAGTCCGCAGGAGGAGCTCGAGGTGGATCAGAACGAATCCGCCGCGTGCGCAGACTTTCCGGAGTGGCAGGAGGGTCAGCCGTATGCCGCGGGGGACATCGTGAATTACGAGGGGTCGGCCTACATCGCCAAGTACGACAATCCCGGCTTCATCCCGACCGTCAGCACGTACTTCTGGGAGCCATACTCCGGCTGCAGCGACAGCTCCGAGCCCACCGAGGGCTCCAGCTCCGAGCCCACCGAGGGCTCCAGCTCCGAGCCCACCGAGGGCTCCAGCTCCGAGCCCACCGAGGGCTCCAGCTCCGAGCCCACCGAGGGCTCCAGCTCCGAGCCCACCGAGGGCTCCAGTTCCGAGCCCACCGAGGGCTCCAGCCCCGAGCCCACCGAGGGCTCGTGCAGCTATCCGCAATGGCAAGAGGGTCAGCCGTATGCCGCGGGGGACATCGTGAATTACGAGGGGTCGGCCTACATCGCCAAGTACGACAATCCCGGCTTCATCCCGACCGTCAGCACGTACTTCTGGGAGCCGTACTCCGGCTGCAGCGACAGCCCCGGCGACGACGGCAGACCCCGCGCGGCCTTTGGGCTCCCCCAAAAGGTCGTCGCTGGCTACTACCCCAACTGGACGGAAGCGCCCGTCCGCATCCGGGACATCAACAGCAATTACAACGTGATCTATCTCTTTGCCGCGAAGCCCTTCGGAGGATCGCCCGGCACCACGGGCGCCGTCTACTGGGAGGCGCCGGGTGATGGCAAGGGAGCAGCGACGAACCTGAACGCCGACATCGAGTACGCACGGACGATCCAGGATCGCAGGATCATCCTCTCCGTCGGCGGCGCCAAAAATGGTATGAGCTTCCCGACACGCAAGAAGTCGGAGACGTTCGTCAATAGCGTGATCGGGATCTACGACCGCCTGGGTGGGTTCGACGGCCTCGACTGGAACACCTTCGAGGCCGATCAGGCCCCCGACACCTCCGAGATGATCTGGATCAGCCAGGAGCTGAAGCGGCGCATCCCCGGCTTCATCATCACCGCGCCTCCGGCCCCCTGGAACAGCCGCGACAAGACGTTTTGCCAGCAGATGGTGGACGCCGGCGCCTTGGACTACGCGGCCCCGCAGTACTACGATGGCCCCGAGCTCGCCGAGCAGTCTTACATCGTGAACAGCGTGAACGAGTGGGTCTCGCTGCTCGGTCCGACGCACGTCGTCGTGGGGTTCGGGATCTCGGACCGGCAATACTACATGTCGATCGACGAGGCGATCCCCACGTGGAATCAAGTCGAGAGCAACCACCCGGCGCTCCGCGGCGTGTTCGACTGGGAGATCAACATCGACGAGAGCAAGGGGTGGCAGTTCGCCAACGGCGTGGGACCTCTCGTCACGGACTGAAGCGGGATCGCGTGGAGCGCGCGGCGATTCCGCCCGCCGATCGCGGACAGCGCGCGCTCCCCTTGATTGAAGGAGATCTGCGCCTATCGGTAGAAGGCGACATCGTCGATCCTGATATCGAACGCCAGCTCCTTGTCGAAGAAGAACTCGATGGCCCAGAGCCGCTCCAGGGCGGGCGCCAACAACTGCTTACCGTAGGGCTCCTGCTTGAGGCACTCCACCGGAATCTTGAAGTGCTTCCAGTCGCTCTCCAGCATGACCGGCTTGTGGAAGTGATTGTTGCATTCCCCCTCTGCGTCGTTGCAGATGCCCCCCATGTGATAGGTCTGCTGATCGATGAAAAGCACCTTCATTTTCCTGGTGGAGCCCTCCTCGGCGCGGGCCCAGAACGTGAGGCCACGGTACTCGGACGCGTCGTAGTAGGCCTCGTCGTCCAGATGGAAGCCGACGCCGGCTCCCCAGAGGAGGAAGCCGTCATCGGCGCTCGTGTGCACGGCCTTGGTGCTGGCGCCGCGCGGAGGGTCAAGGGTGCTCACGAGGTCCGCCGGGTCCGCAGGCTCCTGCGTTCCTTCCGGTGACTCGTCGTTGTCCTCGAACCAGAACCCTGCCCAAGGGTTCGCCCCGTTCCCTCCGGAGATCCGGGTATCTCCGTCTTCCATGTCGTCGATCGTCGACAGGGCGAGGGTCTCCCCGGGAAGCACCGCGAGGATCTCGCATGGATCCCCCGCGTCGTCGCCACCGCTCCCGACCGCTGAGCCCGCCGCGCCGCCGCCTGCGGAGATCTGGTCCTCAGGCTCGTAGACCTTGTCGAAGCCGAAGAGCTGCGCACATCCGAGCCCGAGCAACGCCATCGCACATCCGCCGGCGCACCGAACGAAAGCCAGCATCGTCTTCATTTTCATGTGAAATTTCGAGAGGTTTTGGTCGCGGAGGATATCAGGGTGGCCGCCGAAATGGAATGATGCCCCCATCGAGTCATACGGCTGTCACCGATCAGTCAGCGAGCGACCACCGGCCATTCCGCCGCGCGATGGCGCAGATCGACGGAGCGCGCCCTAGATCTTTACTGGAATACTGTAAACAGCGCTTCGATCCGTCAGTTCCTGAGTGCAGGCGTCGCGTACGCTGGTGTATAAGTTCGCCTGCTGGTGGAACCCATGTCGCTGAGTCTGGACGACGGGATGCTGTTTGCTGGCAGGTACCGCGTGGTGCGCGGAATCGCCAGCGGCGCGATGGGCGCGGTCTACGAGGTTCTGCACATCGAGACGGAGCGCCGGCGGGCGCTCAAAGTGATGCACTCGCACCTCGCCGACAACCCCGAGTTCCAAGCCCGGTTCAAGCTGGAGGCGCGCGTCGCCGCGCGCATCGAGAGCGACCACATCGTGGAGGTGTTCGACGCCGGGATCGACGCCGAGACCGGCAAGCCGTTCCTCGTGATGGAGCTGCTCCGCGGCACGCTGCTCAACGAGCGCCTCCGCCACGCAGGGCGCCTGCCGCCGGAAGAGGCCGTCGCCTTCCTGCGCCAGACCGCCGTCGCCCTCGACAAGACACACGCCGCCGGGGTCGTCCACCGCGACCTCAAGCCTGCCAACCTCTTCCTGGCCGAGACCGACGACGGGGCGCCGCGAATCAAGGTGCTCGACTTCGGCATTGCCAAGCTCGTCGTCGAGACGGCGACGGACTCGGCGGCGACCGCGGTCCTCGGCACGCCGCTCTACATGGCGCCCGAGCAATTCAGCGGCGAGTCGGTCTCGCGGGCTGCCGACATCTTCGCCCTCGGCATGATCGCGTACACGCTCCTCGTCGGCAAAGCGTACTGGCTGAACGACAGGCGGAAGTACGACAGTGCGCTCGCCTTCGCGACCCTCGCCGTGAACGGCCCGAAGGAGCCCGCGTCCGCGCGCGCGGACGCCGAGGGGGTGAAGCTGCCCCCGGCCTTCGACGCGTGGTTCACCAAGGTGACGGCCCGCGCCCCCGAGGCGCGCTTCGCCACCGCTTCGGCCGCAGTCGAGGCGCTCGCCGAGGTCTTCGACCTGCCCGCCGCGCCGGTGCGATCATCGCGCCTGCTCTCCGCGGAGGCGCCGAGCGGAGGTGGACCCCCGATCTCCCGCTCCTCGTCGCCGCCGAGCGGCGTCCAGCTCCCGGCCGCCGCCGTGGTGACCGCGCTGCCTCCGACGAAGCAACGGAGCCGAGCCGCGATCACCGTCGCGGTGCTCGTCCTCCTCGGGGGCGGCGTTGGCGCCTTCGCCTCGCTGAGCCGCGGCGCGCTCCCCGCCGACAGGAGCGCGGAGCCCGCGCAGACCGCGGGGGACGCGCGCTCGCCCGCCTCCGCGCCCCCTGAAGTCCATCCGACGCCGCCTCTCCCCGAGGCCTCGGCGACAGCCACGGCGCCGGGCGTCGCGACGCCCGCTCCCGCGGCCTCCGTGCCGGTGGGCGAGGGCAGCCGCGCGCTCGCCCCCGCGACGGGGGCGGCGAGCGCGTCGCCGCCGCCGGCGCTCGGCTCACGGCGCAGGCTCGCGCCGGCCAGGTCGGCCGCAGAGCCGAGCCCTGAGGTGCTGTACAAGCCGGACTGAGCACGATGGCAGGGCGGACACTTCTTTGCCAGGAGCGAGCGGGAACGATGGTATTTGGCGGCTCACTCATGCGCTTCTCCTGGCTCCGGTCCATCTGCCTTGGCGTGCTGGGCGTCGCCGTCGCGGCGCCGGCCAGCGCGCAGGCGCTCGCCGTCGCGGAATCGCACTTCGACCGCGGGCGCGCCGACATGCTGGCAGGCCGGTACGAGACCGGCTGCCCTGCCCTCGCCGAAAGCCAGCGTCTCGATCCTCGCCCGGGGCGGCTATTCACGCTCGCCGAGTGCGAGGCCAAATGGGGGCGTATCGCGACAGCGGTCGCGCGCTACAACGACTATCTCGCGATGGTCGATCGCATGAGTGAGGCCGAGCGAGCCAAGCAATCGGCGCGACAGAAGATCGCGCTCGGGCAGCGCAGCGCGCTCGCGCCGCTCGTGCCGCAGCTCACGCTGTCGCTGCCGCCGGGCGCGCCGGCGGGGACGCGCGTACAGTGCGACGGCATGACGCTGGAGCAACCCTCGCTCGGCGTCGCGCTCCCCGTCGATCCCGGAGAGCACGTCGTGACGACGCAGGCGCCGGGATCGCCCGCGACCGAGACGCGATTCACGATCGACCGGTCGGAGTCGAAGGCGATCGTGCTCGAGGTGAAGCCACCGGCGGCCGCCAAGCCGCCGCCCGTCAAACCGCCAGCGCCAGCGCCAGCGCGGGCGCCGGATCAGGGGCCCAGCGGCCTGCGGGTGGTCACCTATGTGGCGGGCGGGCTCGGCGTGGCCGGGCTGATCGTCGGATCGGTGACCGGGTGGATGGCGCTCGACGCGAGCGGCGTCGCGGCCGACAACTGCAGGGATGTGAGCCCCGACCGGGCGCGATGCAAACCCGACGGGCTCGACGCTGGCAACCGCGCGAAGCGGCTTGGGCTGGTGAGCACGATCGGCTTCGGCGCTGGCGTGGCGCTCGCCGGCGCGTCGGCGCTGGTCTTCCTGCTGGAGCCATCCCCGCGCCGCCAGCCGGCGCCCGAGGTGAGCTGGGAGCTGACGGCGGGCCAGGCCGGTGGCGGCGTCGTGGTGCGCGGCCGCTGGTGACGCGGCTCGCGCGCGCCGCCGCCGGGCCATGATCCGGCCAGCACGCCACGCCCGGGATAGGGGATCGCTGCGTGGAGCTGTGTGCAAGGCTCGTTTGCGATTGTCATCATCGTCCCGACGAATCGCAACGGTTCAACGCCGCGGAGCAGTCCTCCCAGGGATCTGTCTCGCGATCGACGAGAGATTTCAACGCAAGGACGCCAAGAGCGCGAAGGCGCAAACCTGCACCAAAATTGTTCTTTTGCGTCTTTGCGCCTTTGTGCCTTTGCGTTCAAATCTCTCTCCGGATCCGTGGCCGGACTCCGCGTGGGTGGAACTGGCGCCTCTCACCAAGGTGAGCTCACGGCGTCCACGGGCGCTACCCTGCACGGACGAGCACGAGGGCGTCGGACAGGATCCAGAGCCCGAAGCCGATCAACACGAACGGCAGCGCCGAACGGCCGTAACGCCGGATGCGCGTGCCCAGGATCGGGTGGTTGACAAGTCGGTGTCCGAGCGCGCACCAGGCGCCGGTCATGGCCGCGAACACGGCAGCATGAAGCGGGATGTGCGCCGGGGAGCTGGAGAACAGCGGGATATAAACGCCGAGGTTGTCCCCGCCGTTCGCGAGGGTCACACTCGCCACGGCGATCACCTTGAAGCGCGACGCGCTGCCATGGTGCTCGCGCGCGCTGTCTGCTGCGTCTGCTTCGTCCGCCACGCCTGCTTCCCTCGCCCTGGAGCCCCGCCGGAGCGCCCAGAGGCCGCGCAGGCCGAGCGCGAGGGGAGCCAGGCCGAGCAGGCCGATCCATCCGTCCGGCACGCGGACCGCGAGCAGCGCACACGCGACGCTCGCGATCACGAGCGCCGCATTGCCCAAGAACTGGCCGGCCATCACCTGGGCGGGGGTAAAGCCTGGATCCGCGAAGAAGGCCGAGAGAAGGAGGATGTCATCGATGTTCGTGGACACGAACACGACGACGCTCACCCCGAGGATCGGAAGGATCTGCTCCATGGCGCGCCCGCGGACGTACCACCTCCCGCGGCGCGCGTCCCCTCGGCGGGGCGCCGGCGCCGCTCCGAACCGCCCGGCGCTGGAGCCCACCCGGGCCTGCAGAGGTAGACCGTAATCACCGGAGCGACGGCGCGTCTGCGCAGGCGACAGGAGACGAGC
The DNA here is from genome assembly GCF_028368935.1 of Sorangium aterium. Taxonomy (NCBI): domain Bacteria; kingdom Pseudomonadati; phylum Myxococcota; order Polyangiales; family Polyangiaceae; genus Sorangium; species Sorangium atrum. The sequence goes on from NZ_JAQNDK010000003.1 coordinate 1,863,969, forward strand.
CACGAGCTCGTGTAAGGAGAAGCCATGGCGACGATTCCCCAGCCCGTGCAGCCGACCAGCGCGAAGGCCGCGCCCGCCGCGCCCGCCGCGCAGGGCGCCCGGACGGAGCTTCCGGTGCAGGGCATGACCTGCGCGGCGTGCGTGCGCCGCGTCGAGAAGGCGCTGCGCGCCGCGCCCGGCGTCCAGGATGCGGCCGTCAACCTCGTGACCCGGCGCGCGACGATCACCTACGACGCGCAGGCGACCACGCCGGCCGCGCTCGCCAGCGCCATCGTGGAGGCGGGATACGAGGTGCCCGAGGTCCCTCCGGCGGCCAGCGTCGCTGAAGCCGCGCCGATCACCGACCTTCCCGCAGAAACGCAGACCAACGGCGCCCCCGCAACCCCGCCGATCGCCGGCGTCCGCGCGGCCTCCACGGCGCCCGAGCGCCTGGCAGCGACGGCGGACGCCCCACCGCCGCGCCAGCAATCGGGCGCGGCCGAGCGCGCCGCCGCCATGGACGCGGCCGAGGCGAAGGAGCAGCGGACGCTCCGGCGCGACGTCGCGATCGCCGCGCTGCTCACCGCGCCGCTGCTCGTCGTGGCCATGTCCCACGGCGCGATCCCGGCGCTCGAAGGCGCCTCCGCGCGCTGGCTCTCGCTCGCGCTCGCGACGATCGTGGTCTTCGGGCCGGGGCGCCGGTTCTTTCGCCTGGCCTGGAGCGCGCTCCGGCACCGCGCCGCGGACATGAACACCCTCGTGAGCCTCGGGACCGGCGCCGCCTGGCTCTACTCGACCGCCGCGGTCGCGGCCCCCGGCCTCTTCCCGCACGCCGAGCACGGCCACGCGCCGCCCGTCTACTTCGAGGCCGCGGCCGCGATCGTCACCTTCGTGCTGCTCGGGAAGCTCCTCGAGACGCGCGCGCGGAAGCGGCTCGCCGACGCGGTGCGCGGGCTCGTGGCGCTCCAGCCGAAGACCGCCCGGCGCGTCCGCGGCGACGCCGAGGACGAGGTGCCCGCCTCCTCGCTCGGACCGGGCGACCTCGTGCGGGTGCGGCCCGGCGAGCGCATCGCGACCGACGGCGAGGTGGTCGACGGCGCGTCCGCGGTCGACGAGGCGATGCTCACCGGCGAGAGCATGCCCGTCGACAAGACGGTGGGCTCGGCCGTGCTCGGCGGGACGCTCAACCAGAGCGGCGCCCTCACCTTCCGCGTCACGAAGACCGGCGCGGACACCGCGCTCGCGCGCATCGTCGAGGCCGTCGAGCAGGCGCAGGGGTCGCGCGCGCCGATCGCGCGCCTCGCCGACGTGGTGAGCGGCGTCTTCGTGCCCGTCGTGCTCGGCGTCGCAGCGCTCGCCTTCGCCGCGTGGCTCGCGATCGACCCCACCGCCGCGGGGCTCGCCACGGCGGTCGAGCGGTTCGTCGCCGTGCTCGTGATCGCGTGCCCGTGCGCGCTCGGGCTGGCCACGCCGGCCGCCGTGGCCGTCGGGACAGGGCGCGGCGCGGAGCTCGGCGTCCTGGTCAAGGGCGGCGCGGCGCTCGAGGCGGCGAGCCGCGTCGACACGGTGCTGCTCGACAAGACAGGGACCCTGACGTCGGGCCGGCCCGAGCTCACGGACGTCGTGGACCTCGCGGGCCACGGCGAGGCGGCGCTCCTCGGCCTCGTGGCGGGCGCCGAGCGCGAGAGCGAGCACCCGGTGGCGCGGGCGATCGTCGACGGCGCCCGCGGCCGCGGGATCGGCGTGGCGCCCGCCTCGGCGTTCCGCGCGGAGATCGGCCACGGCATCGAGGCGCGCGTCTCGGGGCGCCTTGTGCGCGTCGGGACGGCGGCGTGGCTGCAGCGGGCGGGCATCGACACGGCCGCGCTGGAGGCCGAGGCCGATCGCCTGGCCAGGCTGGGCCGCACGCCGTCGTTCGTGGCCGTCGACGGGCGGCTCACGGGGCTCGTCGCGGTCGCCGACCGGCCCACGGAGGAGGCGCGCCGCGCCGTCGCGGCCATGGCTGAGCTCGGCGTCGAGGTGGCGATGGTGACCGGCGATCGGGCGGGCGCCGCGCGCGCCGTCGCCGATGAGCTCGGCATCCGGGCCGTGTTCGCGGAGGTGAGGCCCGAGGACAAGGCGAGGATCGTCCGCGAGCAGCGGGCCGCCGGCCGCAGGGTGGCCATGGTCGGCGACGGAATCAACGACGCACCCGCGCTCGCCGGCGCGGACGTGGGGATCGCCCTGGGCAGCGGCACGGACATCGCGGTGGCGTCAGCGGACGTGGCGCTGATCCGCGGCGGGATCGCGGGCCTGCCGGTGGCGCTCGGGCTCGCCCGCGCCACCCTGAGGACGATCCGGCAGAACCTGTTCTGGGCGTTCATCTACAACGTGATCGGCATCCCGATCGCGGCGGGGCTGCTGTACCCGCTGACCGGATGGCTCCTCTCGCCGGTCCTCGCGAGCGCGGCGATGTCGCTGTCGAGCGTGTCGGTGCTCGGCAACTCCCTCCGGCTCCGCGCGTTCGGTCGGCCGTAGACCGGCACGCGCGGGCTCGCGCTGGCGGACACAGCAGGAGCGGCGCGTTCCTGACACCTTTCAGTCCAACGCGGTAAAGCAAGAAGCCGACGAGCAGCGCGCTCATCGCGCTGTTATCCCGAGCAGCCAGCGCGTCGCTCCGCTTCACGCCCGCTCGCAGGGCGACTACCCGGTGAGTGAATGTTCGGTGCCGCGGATGCACCGAAGCGTTCAAAATACGGAGGATCCATGAGAGCTTATCGCCTGCACATTGGCATAACCGTTGCTTTTGCCCTATCCCTCTCGGCCCAGGCCGCAGATGCCGCCGTCACCGTCGGGCTCATCGAGCCGACCAACGCGATCATCGAGGGCAGCACGATCCCGGTGCACGCGACGGCGTCGTCCCCCGAGGACATCTACTATGTCGAGGCGGAGCTCGAAGGACTCACCATCGAGCTCACGCCGACGGAAGGGGGGCATTTCCAGGGAGCGTTCGACCTCGGCGAGCTCGAGGGCGAGCTCGCCTACGGGCCTCACGTCGTGACGGTCCACGCGTACAACACGTTTGGCGAGGTGGCGAGCGCGCAGGGCACCGTGCACCGGTACGCGGCGCCGACGCTCGGATGGAACGCGCTCGCGCACGACACCCTCACAGAGGGCTGGCGCTTCGCCGCGAAGTGCGTCCCGACGCCGCCGTACACGTGCCAGAGCCTCCAGGCGACGTTCCGCAGCGCCGAAGGACAGGTCACCCTTTCGGCGAACAACCCGCAGCCCGTGCCGGGGCACCTCTACCTCAAGGAAGAGCAGGCCTGGTATGGCTACCAGATCCCGTCGGGCAGAGCGTACACGCTCACCATCGAGGCCAGCGACGGCGTGGGCCCCACCATCACGAAGACCATCGGCCCCATCTACGTCGAGCGGAGCCCGAGGCTCACCGCCGTCCAGCGCGCGCCCGGCACCATCCTCGATTTCGACGCCGCGCGGATCCTCTTCCGCGATCAGTACCAGCGCCTCGGGATCTTCGAGCGCGCCACGCAGCAGGTGACGTGGGTCGCGACCATCCCGCAAGGAGAACTGCCGATCAGCGAGGTCTACGGGGCGCTCACGCCGTCCGGGTCCGTGCACCAGTCGACGACGGGCCACATCCTCGCCTGGGTCAACGGCGCCCGGCGCAACATCACGAGCGCGGCGCGCCTCGACGCGGTGAACGGCGACACCATCGTGTGGACGGCGAACAGCGACGACTGGGCCGTCGCTACCTCGCTGTCGGCGGGGACGAGCAGGACCCTCTGGCGCATCGACGGGAGCAGGTCGCCGTTCCAGGCCGACATCACGCCTTCCGGCGGCATCTATTTCGGCACCTACGAGGATGCCTCCATCGTCGGGCCGAGCAGGCTGCGCCTCGGCGATCATGAGGGCAACCTGCAGCGGCCGATCACCGACGGGACGAACGTCGCCGGCCGGTGGTGGGACGGCATGACGAGCTCGAGCTACCTGTACACGGCGGATGGAGAGGAGGTGTTCCTGGGCGACTCGATCACCGGCACCTCGGCCGGGCTGCTGGTTCACGCAGGCCACGCCGCCTTCCTGAAGAGCGACGGCGCCGTCAACCAGGTCTGGCTGCGGACCCCCGACGGCGAGCAGCATCAGATCAGCGATTTCACGGCGTCGAGCCAGTTCGATCAGGTGAAGCTCCGGGTCGGCCACGACGGCATCAGCGACACCGGCGAGGTCCTCTTCCTGAACGGCGGCAAGCGCTACCTCGGCCGGGCAGGGGGTGCGCCCGAGAGCATCGGCTCGTCCCTCGGACACGGTCGCTGGCTCGACGGGAGCTGGTATGTGACCATCGGGAACACGATCCTTCAGGTCTCGAGCACGCAGGGCGCCGTCGCGCGCCTCTCCGCGCCCGGGAACGCGGAGTTCGCGCCGGAAGAGGGCCTGGGCGGCGAGCGCGAGGTGCTGTCCACCTCCTTCGCCGTGGACGAGGTGCTCGATGAGCCGGTGTGGGCTCGGGATCTGCACGAGCCGGACGCGCTGCCACCGTCGGCCGACGTGACCACGTGCGGCACCGTCGCGTCGGCCGCGGCCGGGTGCAGCGCCTCTGGCCCGGCAGGCTCTGCGGGCAACGCCGCTGCGCTCGCGGCCGCGGCCGCGGGCCTCGTGCTCGCCCGGCGTCGGCGCCTGCGGTCCTAGCGGCGCCGCGAGCCTCCCCCCGGCCCGGTCGACGTCGATCGGGCCGGGCCGCCGCGCTCATCGGCGCCGGCCTCGTCGCGGCCCCGCCCTCGCGGCCGCTCCGCCGGTCATCCACCCATCACTCGGCAACCACAATCTGCCATCGCTGCTCCTCGCCGCCGCCGCCCGCGCGCTGCTCGATCGCGGCAGCGTCCGCGGTGGAGCCCTGGTAGACCCCGACCAGCTTGCCGCTCTTCTTGTTCCTGATCTGGAAATCACCGCCGCCCAGATCGATGAACAGCCATGCCTGGTTGTCGCCGTCATGGTTCTCCCACTGCACCAGCGCTACCCCGTCGCTCGTCGACTCGTCGGGGACATCCAGCACCTTGCCGCTCTTGACGTTGGTCAGCCGGAAGTAGCCCGATCCATTGTAGTTGAAGCTCCACTTCTGGCTGTCTCCTCCCCTGTCCGCGTTCTGGACGATGTCCGCCCCGTCCTCGCCCGACGCGCCGACGACATCCATCACCTTGCCGCTCTTCCTGTTGACGAGCTTGAAATTGTTCGTCGCTCCGGCGACGGTGCCGGCCGACGTGTCGATGGCCAGCGTGTTGTTCCAGCGCATGCTCATGGTGGTGTCCGACGGGAAGGAGATCGGCTGCCATACATACGTCGAGTTGTTGACCGGTCCGCTCCAGGCCCCTGCCCACCGGTCTCCCATGTACAGGTAGGCCGTCCCGGAGCTGCCCTGGACCGGGAGCACGTAAGTCGACTGGGAGTTGTACGTCGTGCCGTCGCCGACGTTGGTCATCGCCGACCAGCCCCTGTCGAGGGAGCGGGAGGTCGCGTATTTTGCCTGGTTGGGCGACCAGCCCGTGGCGCCGGAGGTCAGCAGGAAATAGGTGCCGTTCCGCTTGAACAGCGCCGGAGCCTCCCGGTGCCCGCCGGGGAAGAGCGTGGCGGAGAGGCGGGCGACGGACAGGTAGTCGGGGGTCAGCTCGTAGAGGTTGAGATCGTAGTTCTCGTTCGTGGCGGAGATGAAATACGCCTTGCTGTCGTCATCGACGAAGAGCCCGCAGTCGCGGGACATGTACCCTGGCTTGCCGTGATCGGTCACCCCGCTGCCGGTGAGCGGCCGGAAGCTGCCGTGATACGTATAGTCGCCGTCCACGGTGCTCGAGCTCGCGACCGCGGCGCGGGCCTCGCCGTAGTTCACCCCGTTCTCCCAGTGCATCCACATCACGAATTTGTCCGTGGACGCGTTGTAGACGACCTTCGGGCGCTCGATGTTGGCCGGATCGAGGTCCTTGTCCGAGTCCATCGTCAAGACATGGTTCCTGAACTCCCAGCGCCGCAGATCGGTCGAGCGATAGCAGGAGACGGCATAGAACGTCCCGTCCGGGTTCCGGTTCTCCCCGAACCAGTAGTAATAGTCGCCCACCCGGATCACCCCTCCCCCGTGCGCCTGGATGGGTTTGCCCGAGGTGTCGGCCCACTGGATGCCGTTCACCAGGGGGCCGACCGCCGGCGGCAGCTCCGGTCCCCCGCCCTCGCCAGGCGCCCCGCCGCCGCCGGACGCCGAGCCGACGGAGGCGGCCAAGGTGCCGGGCGCCCCGCCACCCGAAGCGCTGGAGGTGCCGGGCGCCCCGCCGCCGCCGGACGTCGAGCCGACAGACGCGCCGGGCGCCCCGCCGCCGCCGGACGCCGAGCCGACAGAAACGCCGACCCCCGAGGCCCCGCCACCGCCCTCCGATGAGCCCCCAGGGAGCTCTTCCGAGCCGGAAGCGCAAGACGCGATGCCGAGCCCCACGACCAGCAGGCCCATCACCGGAGACAAGGAACCGAGACGCATGACGCCCTCCAGAAAGAGTGAGATCTCCGGGCCTTCAACCGGACGAGTCAAGTCCTTCTCGCGCGCAGCGGCCTGGGTGATTTGATCCGCTCCCGTGCGATCTGCCAGTCTGCGCCCCTGCGAGATCTCGGCCGCGCGCTCGTGGCCCGATCAGGCCCGCGCGGCGGGGATCGCCGCCGCTCCGCGCGGGGCGGCGATCTTGTACCTGTCGCGGGCCCAGGCGGCGATGTCGGCGACCTGCCGCTCGACGGGGGTCGCCGACCAGCCGAAGGTCTCGCGAAAGCGCGTGTCGTCGATGACATAGGGCACGTCCCACTGGTACGCCATCTCGGCCACCTCCCGCATGAAGGGCGAGAACAGGCCCACCGCGCGCAGCAGGATGCGCGGGAGTCGCGCCACCTCGACCTCGACGCCGAGAGCGCGCCCGAGGCGCCGCGCGAGCGCCCGCGTGCTCTCGGCCGGCGCCGTCGGCAGGTGCCAGACATGGCCCATGGCCTCCTCCCGCTCACCCAGCGTCACGAGGCCCCGCGCCACGTCCTCCACGTAGGTATACGAGTGAGGCATCTCGGGATCACCCATGCACTCCACGGCTCTTCCTGCGAGCGCGCGCGCGTAGAAGCGATCGCCCCAGGCGGACAGCGGCACGTTGGCGCCGAAGAAGTCGCTGGCGCGCCCGATGGCCACGCGCGCGTCGCCGCGGCGCTGGGCCGCGAGGCGCATCTCCTCGAGCTCGACGCGCAGCGCGCCTTTCCTGCTGCAAGGGCGGCGCGGCGAGTCCTCTCGCATGGCCCCGTCGGGCACGCCGTACATGTACAGGCAGTCGAGGGCCACGAGCTTCGCGCCCGCCCTGGTCGCGCCATGCAGCGCGCCGCGCGCGATGGGCAGGAGCTGCGTGGCCCAGAGGTGGTAGGGCGGGTTCATGCAATCGTAGACAACGCTCGCGCCGCGCGTGGCCTCCTCGGCAAAGGCGAGGTCGGTGATGTCGCCGCACACCGACGTGAGCCCCGGCCGCTCCGGAGCGCGGCGGGTGCGCTGCACCAGGCGCACGCGATGGCCCTGCGCCAGCAAGAGATCCGCGACCCGCGGGCCGATCTGGCCAGCGCCGAGCACGACGTGGAGGCGAGACGACGGGCTGGAGACGAGCGATGCGTTGTTCATGGGCGCCAGGATGTGTCTTGCAATCACGCAAGACAACGCCCAGGAACGCAACCCATCGCGGCAAAAATGCAAGACCTAGACGCAGGCCGCGCGTTCTGTGCGACCCGGGGCTCCCTGGGGCACAGGCGTTAACCAAGCTTCGCGCCGCCTTCTCCTACATCCGAACGTTTGCGCGGTCGTGGTCGTGGTCGTGGTCGTGGTCGTGGTCGTGGTCGTGGTCGTGGTCGTGGTCGTGGTCGTGGTCGTGGTCGTGGTCGTGGTCGTGGTCGTGGTCGTGGTCGTGGTCGTGGTCGTGGTCGTCAACGGTAGGCCGTGAACGACCACGACCACGACCACGACCACGTAAACGTTCACGTAAACGTTTACGTAAACGTTCACGTTGGTGACCGGTGGTGGGGCGGAAGGCGGCGGGCTTCGTGCCCTGAGCGTGACCGAACGAGCCTCGTTAACGCCTGTGGGCTCCCAGGGCCTTGAAGGAGCCCGAGTGTGCCTCGGCGAGCTGGCTACGTCAGGCTGGGAAGCGCGCCGGTGCTGTAGTTCGGGTCGCCGAAGGTCTTGTCGTCGGTCCCCATCGCGTTCGCTATCGTGAGGAGCAGATCGTTGTGCTGGCGGGCAGAGCCGCCGTTCGCCAGATAGTCAACGAAGCGGCCCGTGCGGAAGACCCCGCCCCCGCTGCCGGCGAGCAGGAACGGTATGTTCGTGAGCGCGTGCTGCATCGACTCGCCGATCTCGGTGACCCACAGGACGACGGTGTTGTCGAGGAGCGTGCGATCCCCTTCCGCGTACGAGTCGAGCTTCCCGAGCAGGTAGGCAAGCTGCTCCGCGAACCACGTGTGGATCTTCTCGTACTTCGCGTTCGTCGGCCACTGGTGGGAGATGGCGTGGTGATTCTCGGTGAGACCGAGGAACGGGTAGAGGTGCTCGCTCTCGGCGTACGACCACTGGATCGTGGCGATCCGGGTGAGATCGCACGCGAGCGCCGCGGCCATCATATCCATCTGGAGCTTGCCGATGACGGGCATGTTGTCGTCCTTCGAGAGGTCGATGCGGTCGCCCAGCGCCGGGGCCTGGCAGCTGCCCGTGGTCGGGGTGCCGCCGCCGTTCGAAGAGCCGCCACCGGCCAGGCGCGCCTCGATGTCCTGGATCGACTGCATGTGCGCGTCGAGCTTGAGGCGATCTTCCTTGCCGATGCGAGGCCGCACGTCCGCGATGTCCTCGCGGAGGATATCGAACACGGTCCGCCGCTGCGCGCGGAGCCGATCCAGCGCGGTGGAGCCGCCCGGGTCCTGGCCCTGGCCAGGCACCGAGGCCCCGAAGAGCTGCTGGAACGTGTCGTAGGGGTCCTCGCGGGGGGGGACGGGCTGGTCCGGCCCGGCGTAGGAGAGCCGACCGCGCACCTCCGCGTCACGGACCTGGACGCCGAGCTCCAGGGACTTGAACAGCGTCGGGGGATTCAGCTTCTTCGCCAGGTGCTGATCGAGCGAGATCCCCGACGACCAGCCGGCGTTGGTGGACATGAAGCTCTTGAAGTTGCCCTTGAGCAGCGCCCGCCCCGTCAGCAGGCCCCCGATGCCCCGAGCGTGCTCGGAGCCGATGTTGGAGTTCACCACGACGTTCATGTTGATCCCGCGCAGCGGCATAATCTTCGCCTTGAACGGCGAGAGCGGCTGGAGCAGCGGGCTCAGCGTGTAGTTGGTCTCGGTGCCCGTGGGCATCCATTTCGACTCGCTGGTGCCGTTCGGCGTATAGAACACCACGAAGCGCTTGGGCGCGGTGGTCTCTTGCCCGCGGGCCAGCTCGGAGTTCAGCAGCGGGATCGTCGCGGTCGCCGCCAGCGCGCCCTGGAGCATCCGCCGTCGAGAGATCATTCGCTGTCTCATGTCACTCCTCCTCTGCGATCGCGCTGCGGTACATGAACGCGTCGGTCTGCGTCGTCGCCACGATGAGCTCCACGAGGTCGCCCTCCGACCCGTGGAACCCTGCGCGCAGCCCGTCGAGCGAGCACTCGTCGTCGATGTTCTCGAAGCGCCCGGCCGTGTAGCGGAACCATTGCGTCGCGAGGCACTCGCGGACCTGCGCGCTCCCGGCGAGCTTCTCCGCCAGCTGGCGGACGCCGACGAACGGGCCGTCCATGTCGTCGGACAGGACCATCTGCCCGGAGACGTCGATGACCTGCCCGCCCTCCTCGGTGCGGTACGCGCCCACGGCGTCGAAGTTCTCGAACGCGAAGCCGATCGGATCCATCAGCTGATGGCAGCCGGCGCACCTGTCATTGGAGGCGTGCTGGTTGAACCGTTCACGCGCGGTGACGCCCTCCTCGCCCGTGGGCGGCGTGAGGTCGACATCGTCAGGAGGAGGCGGCGGGTCCTGGCACATGAACTTCGCGCGGATGGCCTTGCCGCGCAGCACCGGAGACGTCTGATCGGGGTGCGCGTGGACGGCCAGGAACGCGGGCTGCGTGAGCACCCCTGCGCGCTGGTCCGGCGGGAGATCCACGAGCTGGGGTGTGGTCGAGCCGGGCGGGACCGTCACGCCGTACAGCTCGGCGACGGGCTCGGTGGCAAAGCCGACGGGCAGCGTGAGCAGGCTCGAGAGCTTGTGGTCCCCGGACCACAGCACGTGCTCGATGAACGCGGGAGTCTCCGCGCTCATCCCCGCGACGAGCTCGTCGTTGTACCCGGGGAACTTGCTCTCCTCCTTGACGATGGTCCCGAGCTTCCCGAGGTTGAGCCATTGCTTGTAGAACTCCGTGATGGCCCGGCGCGCCCGCGGGTGCTCCAGCATCTGGCGGGTTCGCTCGGCGAGCTGCTCGCGGGTATCGAGCAGGCCCGCCTCCGCGGCGTCGAGCAGCTCGTCGTCGGGGCCCGACGCCCAGATGAGGTACGAAAGGCGCGACGCCATCTCGTACGGGTCGAGGCGCACCCGCGACGAGGAGGCATCGGAATCGTGACGCAGCTCCAGGCGGAACAAGAATTTCGGCGATTGCAGCGCGGCCCGGATGACGACCTCGATGCCCTCACGGAACGACCCGTCCGTGCGCCCCGCGGCGTAGGCGCGCATCAGCCGCTCGACGTCCGACGTCTCGAGCGGTCGACGGTACGCGCGACGGCCGAAGTCCTGGACGAATTGCCGCGCGCACGCCTCCTCCTGGGCGACCTGCCCCTCGACCGCGGCCGGATCACACGGCACCAGCTTCGACAGATCGCCCGCGACGGCCTCGGCAGCGAGCGCCTCGGCAGCCAGGAGGTACTTCTCCGCGTGCAGCGCGGACACGGTCAGCACCGTCGCGTTGTTGTTGAAGCCTCCGGCGATCTCATCCGGGGGGAATTGATCGGAAGGGGTGAGGGACGTTCCGAGGAGATCTCGGACCGTGTTGTTGTATTCGAATCGCGTCAAACGCCGCTGGGGTGCGAGGATCCGCTCGGCGCCGCACACCGGGGGATCTCCTCCTTGTCCGGACGTCGAACCGTCCCCTCCGGGGCCGGACCCGGAGCTGGAGCTGGAGTCCGCCGCTCCGATCTGCCCAATACCGCACCCGGCCGCGGCCGTCAGCGCGAGCGTCGCTATGAGCGCATGACCGGCTCGCCAGCGACGATATCCTAAGTCAGCCATACCGTGACCTCCTACCGTCGGTCACAACCTACGGTGAAGCCTCGCCAGACGTCAAGCGTTGCTCCCACCAATCCACAGCGCGAGACGCCAGCGTTCAGCCAGCGTTCAATCGCCGGACAGCGGTCAACAACGGACCATCCGCCGGCGAAGTCTGATACTGACCGAAGACTCCACTCCCGCCATATTATCGATCTCGATTGACAGCCACTTGACGCGGCACGCGCCGCGTCAGACCAGCAGGACCGGGCGCACTCCGGCCTTGGAAGCGAGGCGAGAGCGCGAATCCGTCGCGTCTCTCCACGCCACCCACGCCGCGCACACGAACAGTTATTGGAAGAATTCCCGCTCCGGCGCGGATTGATCACGAGCTGCCGAAAACTCTCCAATTGACCAGCGACTCCACGCCCGCCGCGGGCGTCGTCGCGTCACGGGGTGGTGGAGATCTCGCAGATCACCTGGGGCGCTTCGTGCCCGTAGACGACACGCAGGCTCGGGTGGGCGCGGACGAGCTCGCGCAGGCGATCCAGGCTCTGCTGTCCCGCGGCTTCGTCGCTCGCCGAGGGCCCGCGCGGGCCGATGCCGCGCTCGAATGCCCAGGCGTAATGCGACGCATCGCCGACGAGCAGCACCGGGCCGGACTCGGCGTTGACCACGAACGAGAGGTGACCGCGCGAGTGGCCGGGCGTCGGGAGCGCCCAGAGCGCGCCGTCGCCCCACACGTCGATGGCCATGTCGAACGGCGGCATGGGGGCGCCGCGCGCGAACGAGAGCTCCGAGAGCGTCGCGCCTTCGGCGAAGTGCCCGTAGCCCAGGTGCCCCGCGAGATCGTCGGCCTCGCCCTCGCCGGTCACGATCTCCACGTCGCGCGGGAGCTCGCCGAGGCCGGCCGTGTGATCGCCGTGAACGTGCGTCAGGTAGACCTGACGCGGGCGCGAGCCGAGGCGCGCGAGCTGAGCGCCGAGCGAGCGCCCTGCAGGGAGCGTGAACCGCGTGCCCATCGCCCGGTGCAGCCAGCTCACCGGCGCGCGGACGTCGCCGAACGGATCCCGCTCGAACGGGGCGGAGAGGCCGGCGTCTATCAGCACGTCGCCGCGCGTGGGATGGCGGACGAGGTGCGCGTAGATCGGCAGCGGCTCGTGCTCTCGGGCCCGATCGAACTCGACGTGGTCGCTGCGGAGCAACATCGAACGCGCTCCGCTGACCTCGCCCGTCTCGAGGGTGCACAGGCGCACCCGCTGGCCGCGCGCGAACACGTCCTCCCACGCGGAGGCGCGCTGCGGGGGCACGGCGAGCTCCACGCGTGGGAGCTTCGACGGGCTGCCAAGGCCGGCCCAGATCACGAGCGCCGCCCCGATCGCGACGACGGCGCCGAGCCCGGCGCCGATCCGGCGAAGCCACGGGCGGAGGGACGTGGAGGGCCGGCGAGGCACGGTCGGCGGCTCGGGCGGCGTCATCGAAGGAGCTTCATCGAGCGGAACATCACGCATGCCTCGGTTGTACGGCGCGCGGCCGCACGCGGGTCATGCTCCGGCGTGATGCCTGATATGTCGCGCAGGATATGATCCGGCGATGCGGATCGAGGACGTCGATTTCAACGGGCTGCGCGCGCTCCATCACCTGCTCGAGACGCGGAGCGTGACCCAGGCGGCGCGGCGCCTCGGCACGACGCAGCCGAACATGAGCCGCTCGCTCGCGCGGCTCCGAGAGGTCTTCGGCGATCCCTTGTTCGTGTCCACCGGCCGCGCCCTCGAGCCGACGCCCATGGCGCTCGCGCTCCAGCCCGACGTGGAGCGCGCCCTGTCGGCGCTGCGCGTGGTCTTCGATCCCATGGTCCGCCAGAAGCGCGAGGACGAGCCGTTTCCGCTGCGCGTGGCGACGTCCGATTACGGCACCCTGGTCGTGCTGAGGCCGTGGCTCGCGCAGCAGGCCAAGGCGCCGCCGATGACGACGCTGCGCATCGTCCAGCCCTCGCTGGAGACGATCGGCGCTCTCGAGCGCGGGGAGGTCGACCTGGCGCTCGTCCCGAGGGTGGACATCGACGGGCTGGAGCAGTTCGTGTTCCGCCCCATCGTCGACGACGAGCACGTGATCGTGACGCGGCGCGGGCACCCGCTCGCGCGGGGGCGCGCGACGTTCGAGCGATACCTCGCGTGCGGGCACGTCGTCGTGGGCAACTCGCTGCCGGGGCTCTCGCCGGTGCAGCGGGCGATCGCGCGGCTCGAACGATCGCGGGACGTGCGGGCGCGCGTGCCGTCGCTGCTGCTCGCGCTCTCGCTGGCAGCGGAGACCGATCTCGTCGCTACCCTGCCCGCGCGCATCGTCCGCGCCTCGGGGCTCCCGCTCACGACCCGACAGCTCCCTTTCGAGGTCGAGCCGTTCACGCTTCACGTCGTGTTCCACCCGCGCTGGACGACTGACCCGCGCCATCGCACCATCCGGGAGAGCCTGATCTCCAGCTCCGCCGCGAGGGGCCGCTCCAGGGCGTCCGCATGAGCCCGCAACGTTCGTGTGGCTCGCTCCGCTGGCACGATTCGACCGGAGCAGGCGATAGCGCCACTCACGCGCTCCCCGGCCGCCGTGCAGGTCCGACTCCGATGCTGCTATGCTGGTGCATGGGTCAGCGTGTGGTCGCGGTGTTCGGCTGGCTTCTCGCGCTCCTGGTCGTTCCGTCCGGTTGCAATCTTTCGTCGGCACAGGCTCCTGCCGCGCTGCCCGCGCGCGCGACTCCGATCCATCGTGCGGCGCCGGCCCCTCGCGATCCGTCGGCCGTGATTGACCCGGACGATGATGCCGGTATCGCCGCGGCGCTCGCGGGCGGCGGGCTCGACGGATGGATGCACGGCGCGGCGCCCGAGGCCGGACTCTTCGTATTCACCTACCGGCTCCCGAACGACTTCTTTCGTTACGCTGACTTTCCGATGATCCCGGGGTCGGCCGCGGTCGCGCGGGAGCTCGCCGGGCTCCAGCGGCACGACCGGCTGCGTGTCTTCGGCAGCCTCGAGAAGAAGGGCGCTCAGCGCCATGTCCGCGCGCGCCGCATCGAGGTGATCGCGCGGTTTTCCTCCGGCGTGGACGCCCCGTCCTATGCGCACGACACGACCATCGACGCCGCGCTCCTCGGGGCGCGCGAGCTCGTGGGCCGTGTGCACGGCGTCGACGCCGACGGCCAGGTCCTCGTGGTCGAGCTCGCGGACAAGGTGGTGCCGGTCTTCGTGACCCGCCCGGAGCACGTCCGAGACCTGTGGCGCAATGACAAGATCCGGCTGCATTACGTGATCGCCGGGCACCCCGATCGCCCGATCCACCTGCGGCTCGATCCGGACGTCGACAAGCCCATCGAGGTGCTGGAGCGCATGCAAGCGGTCCATGGCCAGCCGATCGAGCTGGAGGGCGACCTCGTGCTTTTCCCGAGGAGCCCACAGATCAAATTCGATATATGGGCGCTGCGCGTCGTTGACAGGGATCGGGTGGAGCGCGAGTATACGCTGGTCAATTTCGGCGATCCCGAGCTCTTCAAGGCGATCCGGGACAAGCTCGCGCGGGGCTGGGCGGCGCACCCCGGCGCGCCGGTGGACGTGCGCAACAAGTTCATCAAACCAGGCCTGCGCGTGCGCGCGAGGGGCGTGCTCAACGTGATCTCACCGGCGCAGGCCAACCCGCAGATCTTGCTGTCGGCGGAAGGCGCGGTCGAGGTGCTCGGAGCTCCAGGAGGCGGCTCGCCCCCTCCTGTCAATCGATGATCGCTCGCGGGGCGAGCTGCTGAGGCGCTCCCCGGTCTCGCCAGTCCGTCCTGTGCGTCAGCTAGACCCGAGCACGGGACGCGATCGAGCGCGGTGGAAGGAAGAAGGCAATCCCGCCTTCATTTTCCGCTTGCCCCCCGTTTCTCCAGACCACACTCTCTTCCGTGAAGGGGCGCCCGCGTGCGCCTCTTTCGGAGTGTGATCCTTCCCCATTTCGAGCGAGCGCTCCCTCCAGCTCGGGCCGCTCGCGACGTTCGTCCGTCGCGCTCCGAGCGCGCGCGTCAATGCCTCGTGTCCCGCCGGCCATGCTCTCGATCGGAGGTGTGCCCGTGAAGTCAGCGTTCGTCCTGCCGCTCGTCGTCGTATCGTCGTGCCTCGCCTCCGCCGCTGCCGCCGCCGAGCAGGCGTGCGGGTACTCCAGCGCCGGCTGGAACGCGCCGAACGGCGCGGCCGTGTTCAGCGCAGGCTCCGGGCCGATCGGAGACGTCCTTAACGCCGTCGGCGAGTTCCGTACGCACTCCATGCTGTCGCATGGTCCCGGCCGGTGGGTGACGCATGCCACCATGAAGCAGCCGCGTGAAAACTCCTGGCCCGAGGTGTGCAGCACGCCCATCGTGACGAACGATCTGCTCGATGGGTATCCCGGGCTCGCGCAGGTCAACCAGGGCGGGATCTACCGCTTCCTCTACGGGAGCGGCGGGAGCGGCCCGGTCGCGCTGACCTATCAGGTCGGCGATCCCAAGCGGGCCGCGTCGATCGGCGAAACCATCTGGTGGGAGGTGCCCTACTACGCCGAGCGCTCGATCATCGACGAAGGGGTCGAGATCCCTCGGCTGAGCGTTCGCGGCGACCGGGTGCACTACTCGTTCTTCCAGTACCGCAGCACCGAGGGCACGCCCACCGGCGGGCCGGCGTGGAACAACGGTATGGTTTGCTCTTCATTTTTGGCCTACGCGCACTACCTCGACGGCCAGGGCGCCATCCCCCCGTACACGTACAGCCACGCCAAGCTCGCCAGCGCGGCCAACGCCCTTCACGACGGGGTGATGGACAGCTGCGAGAACAGCCTGGGGTTCTGGGGCTCGCTCGGCACCTCGCTCGCCTGCTTCACGGACGTCTGCGACAAGGCCGCCAATCAGGTCGCGAACTGCATGGCCTCGCACGCATGCGACACCGGCAGCAGCAGCGTGTGGAGAGGGGTCCGAGACGATCCGAAGACCGTCGCCGTGTCCATCAGCCCCGACCGCATCGGCGGCTGGAGCGGGCACCCCTGGGGGACGCAGGCCGGCGCGACCGTCTGGTCCGCCGATACGAACCACAACGTCCAGTGGAACTCCGGAGGCAACGTCTACGGGTGCTGGTACTGACGGACGTTCGAGCACGATGACGTGAGGAGCTCCGGCCATGACGACCAGGATCGGCGAGCATCGGTCAAAGGCGCAATGGATCGGTGGGGTGGTGCTCGCCGCCGCGCTCTGCTGGGTCCTGGTCTGGTCGGTCCACCCTTCCAGGGCGCCCGAGCCCGCGCCGGCAGCGCCGAAGGCGAGCGCGCAGGAGGCCCCGCCGAGCGCCAGACGCGCGGCGAGCGCCGCCGCCGCGAGCACGAGGGCGCCCGCGGAGGACCCGGCGCCCATCATCGACGAGATCGAGGTCGAGAAGCCGGAGGTGTGCGCCGGCGAGGAGAACCTCATCACCGTGCGATCCCATACCACGAACGGGACAGATGAGTACCTCCACAGCGTCATTGGCACGCGCACCGGATCGCGGGTGCCGCTGCGAGTATGGCCCGAGATGGACGGATCGTACGAGATGCCCACCATCTCCGTGTTCGGACGGAACAACGTTGTGACTCGGATCGAGGTCCCGAGATACAAGGTCAACGCCTGCAAGCCAGAGCGGATCGTCGTCATCACCCACAGGCTCCTGCCTAGCACCCCCGGTGAATTCGAGCTCACGGCGCAGATCGTCGGCGTCGGCCTCAAGGACAAGCCCGACGCGACGCCGTTCAAGCCCGCGAGTTATGCCTGGGTGTTCGACGACGGCGGCTCGGGGAAGACGAAGGCGCCGTTCGTGACCCACAGCTACGAGCGCCGTCCGCAAACCGCGCTCGTCTCCGAGTTTCTCATCCGGGTGGAGGTCCAGAGCGAAGCGGGCGAGAAGCTCACCGGCCGTGCCCTGCTCCAGATCCCGAACACGATGTTTCAGGACCTCGCCGAGCGGGGGATCGTGACCATCGCGGCGACGCCGACGCCCCGCTTTCCCCGGCAGGACGGCGACGGCGTGGTCCGGCAGACCTTCCGCCTCTGGCATCACGGCGACGCGCCGGTCCGGATCGATACGGTCACGGCGGTGCGGCACTACGCGGGGGCGTCGAGCGCCTCACCGCTCGAGAAGGCCTCGCTCAGCCTGGTCGAGATCCCCCCCGGGCAAGGGGTCGATGTGGACGTGAGCCTCGACACGGTGCGTGAACCGGATGTCTTCACCATCACGTACATCCTCGATGGGGAGACGGCGGAGGGGCACGCGGCGCGCGGGACATTCTCGCTGATGAAGCCGCCGCCCGCGCCGACCAAGGAGTCGAGCACACCGGTCACGGAGCCCGTCCTCCTCGCCAAGATCAAGCGGGCGCGAGAGCTCCTGGCGCAGGAGTTCGTCACGGACGAGGACATCTGGCGGCTGGAGCGAGAGGGGAAGATGGCAGATCTCGACGGCTCTCCGCCGCCGGCGCCAGCGCCATAGCCCGCTCCGAGCACGCCGCCATGGCCGCGTCGACTCCTCTGCTTCGGGGCTCGTGGCCGGTCGGGCGCCGAGCGCGATCGCGACCCCGAAGCCCCCGATCAGCGTGCCTCGGCCCGCCTCGAGCCGTTGGCCGCGGCGGCGTCGGCGCCGTTTATCCGCTGGATGCAGAGCTTGAGGCCGGCGCGGAGGTTGCCCATCGTGATGATCCCCGAGAGATCGAGCCCCAGCGCGATCATCGTCTGCGCCACGTTCGAGCGGATACCCGTGATCACGCCCTCGGCGCCGAGGAGCCGTATCGCGCGGACCATCTCGATGAGGTAGCTCGCCGTCTTCGTGTCGACGGCGTCGACCCCGGTCAGATCGAGTATCGCGAAGCGCGCCCCCTTGCTCGAGATCGCGTCGAGGAGGCTATCCATCACCTCGGAGGTCCTCAAGCTGTCGACGACACCGACCATCGGGAGCGTCAGCACGCGATCCCAGACCTCGATGATGGGGGTCGACAGCGCGCGAATCACCTGCTGCTGGGCCTGGATCATGTCGAGCCTCGCCTGGAGCTCGACCTCCTTGCGCTTCATCTCCGTGATGTCGAACGTCACGGAGACCGCGCCGTCCGGCGCGCCGCGCTCGTCGAAGACGGGGAGCAGCCAGGACCGCCAGGTGACGCCGTGGGTCTCGACCTGATTCTCCACGATCTCTCCCGCCAGCGCGCGCCGCATCCCGTCCGCGGCCTCGGGGCTGGACCCGTAGAGGTCGAAGACGTTCTTGCCGATGAGCGCCCCAGGCTTCACGCCCGAGTTCTCGAGCCCCTTGCCGTCATGATGGGTGAAGACCCCGTCGCGATCATACTTGCACGCGGCGATCGGGACGTGATCGAGGATGGAGCGCAGGATGATGGAGTCGTCCCGCGACGCTTCCGCCAGACGGCCGCGGTCGGTCACGTCCTGCCCGATGAAGAGCCTGCGCATCACCTGGCCTTCGGCGCCGCGCATCGGCTCGTGCACCCACGCGCACGCGACGACGCGCCCGTCCTTCCGCCGGTGCTCGGCGGAGAGCGGCGCGCCGCCCCGCCCGTCGCAGACGCGTCGCCAGAGGTCGACGTCGGCGCCGCCCAGCGCTGTGTCCGCGAGGCGGCGGCCAATCACCTCTTCCGCGGTATAACCCAGCAGCCGCTCCGCCCCGGCGCTCCACGCGGCGATCTCGAGATCATCGGCGTCGCCCGTGCACTCGACGGCGATGAACGGCCCGTTGAGGACCGCGTTCATGTAGCTCGTCGCGACCTCAAGCTCGTCCGGGCCCGCCACCTGGTCCATGCGCAGCACTGTACCGGGCACGTCATCGGCATGTCGAGAAAAACGGCCACGCCCGACGGTCAGGTCCCTCGCTTCATCGTGGCCTCGATGAGCCCGTGCGGCTCGTCGACCGGGACGAATATCTCGTTGTCGTTGGCGAGCCCAAAGGGCGTGAGATCGACGAGCAGGCAGTGCTTGTTGGGGAGCGAGAGGCTCACCTCGTCGATGGCAGGACAGGCGGCGAGCACCGCCTCCCCCAGGTCATGAATGGTGTGCTGCACCGAGAGGCTATGTCGCTCCGCGAAGGTCTCGATCAGGGCGCGGCGGGCGCGCTCCCACGTCGCCGTGGGCGCCGGGTCGCGGCCGGCCGTGCGCCAGCGGGCCACCATGAGCGTCGAGAGGATGCGGTCCCCGGTCTCCTTGAGCGTCGTGTACTCGTCGCGCGGGAAGCCCGAGAACGCCGAGCCGGCGGTCTTGAGGACGAGGAGATCCGCGATGCCGGACGTGATCTCGACCCCGCCAGGAGCCGCGGAGATCTCCGCGGTCCGCCGCTCCCCTGCCGCGCGGAGGAACGCGTGAGGGTGCGGCGCGCCGCCCGCCTCGACGCGAGACCACACACTCTCTGCGATGACGACCGTCGCCCGCCGGGTGTGCGGCTTGCCGAGGAAGTGTTCGGCGAGCAGGGCGCCAAAGTCCTCGATCGGCTCGACCGGGTGGCCCTTGGCGAGCGCGTACACGGTGTTCTTCATCGTGTCCGTGGGCAGCACCTTGCTGTTGTCACCCTTCGTGTAAGCGTCGTCGAACTCGCCCTCCAGCTGGATATCGACCTGGACGTCGGTGAGCTCGTGCCGCGCGCCCGCGCGGCGGACCTTCACGAGCCGCACCCTCGATTTGCCGTAAGCGTTCCGCACCAACGAGATTGACATCGTTCTTCAGCTCCCGCGCCGGGCGACGACGCTCCCTTGCGACGCGGGAGAGACGGTAGCTTGAAGCACGACGCCAGCTCAAGCCTGGCGGGCCCTTCGGCCCGCGGCGCGCGACGACGCACCGGCGGCGGCCGCCCGCCAGTGCATCGTCGGGCGAGCCCGTGCGATATCGCGCGTGCGGCGACGACGGCGCGTCACCACATACGCGGGCATGGTGACCACAGAGCGTGACAGGGCGGCCGATGAGCTCGTCGCTCGCCGTGAATCGTTGAGGGACGCCGCGCTCGCCCGCCTCGAGGCCGCGTCCGTCGCGCCGCGCGCCTTCGGAGCGCGCGGCGAGCGCGAGGCGCTCTCGCGCTGCCACGTGGACCTCGCGGCGCACATCGACGCCCTCGCGGCGGCGCTCCGCGCTGCGGGCGCCCAGCAGCTCTGCGAGTACTGCGCGTTCACCGCGGTGTTCCTCGAAGCGATCGGGGTGCCCCGGCGCGCGCTCAGCGCCGCGCTCGACGCCCTGAGCGAGAGCATCGGCGAGCAGCTCGATCCGGCGCTCGCTTCGGTGGCGCAGGACGCGCTGGCCGCGGGCCGGGAGCGCCTCTGCGCCTCGCCCCTCGTGACGCCGGCCGCGCTGGCGGCCATCCCCGAGCCCCCGTGCGCCGCCGGCGAGGCCGGCTCGGCGGCGGAGGCCATCGAGCGCTCGGCGGCGCGCATCGCGCCGATGAGCGTCGCGCTCAGCTTCGTGCGGCGCCCGGCGGACGCGCTCGCCGCCGACGCGAAGCGCGCCCTCTGCCTCGACGATGCCAGGCGCCACGTCGCGCAGCTCGCCGCGGCGGTCGACCAGGAGTCGCCGGAGCTCTTCAGCGCCTATGCGGAGTGGGCGCAAACGCTGCTGGTGCAGCACGGCCTCGACCCCGCCGAGCTCGCGGCCTACCTCCGCGCGCTCGACGACGTCGTAGCGCTCACGCTGCCGGAGCGCCTCGCCGAGGCGCCGCGGCGGTACCTGGCGGCGGCGCTCGAGCGGCTCACCTCGATGCGCGCCGAGGATCGCAGCTTCGTCCGCTCGGAGGCGCCGCTCGGGGCCGTCGCGTGCAGCTACCTCGACGCGCTGCTCGAGCGCGACAGGAGGCGAGCGGTGCGGGCCATCCGGGAGGCGCTCGACGCGGGCGCGCCGATCAAGGACATCTATGCTCACGTGCTGCAGCCGTGCCAGTACGAGCTGGGCCGGCGCTGGCAGCTCCGTCAGATCAGCATCGCCGGGGAGCACTACTGCACGGCGGTCACGCAGATGATCCTGGGCCAGCTCTATCCGCTCGTCGTCAGCGGCGATCGCGCCGGCCGTCGCCTCGTGGCCACCGCCGTGGACGGCAACCTCCACGAGATCGGCGCGCGCTTCGTCGCCGATTTCTTCGAAATGGCTGGGTGGGACACGTTCTATCTCGGGGCCAGCACGCCGGCCGAGCACGTGATCCAGGAGGTCGTCCAGCGGAAGGCCGACGTCCTCGCGATCTCGGCCGCGCTGAGCGACCAGCTCTCGAGCGTCCGCCAGGTGATCACCGCGGCGCGCGGCGACGATCGCTGCGGGGGCGTCGTCGTCCTGGTCGGCGGCCACCCGTTCCGCGTCGTCGACGACCTCTGGAGGCAGCTCGGGGCCGACGGCTCGGCGCCGAACGCGGAGCGGGCCGTCCGCACGGCGGAGCAGCTCCTCGCGGCGCGGAGCGCATGACCCCGCTCCGCGCGCTCAGGCGCCGGCCCCGCGGGGGTGTGCTTCGCATAGCGAGCGCCGCGCCGGCCTGCCAAAGACAGATCGCCTCCGCCGCGAGCGAGGGAGAGGCTCGGCCTCCGATGATTCCGATGGAACCGCGCAGGACGCAAAGCGCAGGAGAAAACGAGGGAGCGCCGCTCGCGGCTGTGCCGTCAGGACACGAGCTCAGCGGTCCGGTGGCAGAGCTCGCCGCCGCTTTCCTCATGGCCTCGACCGCGCTCGCGCTCGGCGTGTTCACGCCGAACGGCGCGCCGAGGCTCACCAACCACGGCATGCGCCGGCTGCTCGGGGAGGCGGGTCGCGCCGAGGCTCGCCTCATCAGCCCGAGCTTCGCGCAGCTCGCCGCGGCCGAGCGCGGCGCCGACGAGCCGATCTACAGCGGCATGCTGCACTTCGGGGACCTCCGGTCGATCGCGCACAGCCTCCGGGGAGAGGTCTGGCGGCTCGGCCACGACCTGCTGCTCCTCGCCGAGTTCGACGTCATCGAGCTCGAGCGCGTCGTCGCCGACGTGTCCGCGCTCAACTCGCGGATCACGAGCCTCCAGCGGCGGCTCGTCGCCGAGCAGAAGGAGCTCGAGCGGTCGCTCGAGCAGCTGCGCGCCACGCAGTCGATGCTCGTCCACTCGGAGAAGATGAACGCGCTCGGCAAGCTCGCCGCCGGCGTGGCCCACGAGATCAACAACCCGCTCGCCTTCGTCCGGAGCAACGTGCACACCCTGGGAGAGTCGCTCGATCGGCTGTTCGCCGCCTACGAGGCGCTCGAGCGGGCCGCCGTCGACGCGGGCTCGGACGAGGTGAAGGGCCTGGCCGAGGCGCTCCGCGCGGAGGTCGAGCCCGACTTTCTGCGCGAGGATACGGCGGATCTCGTGAAAGGCACGCTGGGCGGCCTCGCACGCGTGCAGAAGATCGTCGAGGACCTCAGGATCTTCACGCGGATCGACCGGGCGGACGAGGAATGCTGCGATCTGAAGGAGTGCCTGGAGAGCACCCTCGCGATCGCGGGCCCGGCGCTGAAGGACGGCGGCGTCCAGGTGACGGTCGAGTGGGCCGAGCTGCCGAAGCAGCGCTGCAAGCCGGCGGAGCTCAGCCAGGTGTTCCTGAACCTCCTCATCAACGCGGCCCAGGCGGTCGAGTGCCGAGGCCGTGGGAACGGTCGCATCGTGATCCGCGTGCGCGACGAAGGGCGCGGGATCGTCCTGGAGTTCGAGGACAACGGCGTCGGGATGACCCCTGACGTCCTCGGCCGGATCTTCGATCCGTTCTTCACGACCAAGCCTGTCGGCCAGGGCACGGGGCTGGGCCTCACCATCTCGCACAAGATCATCGTCGATCAGCACGGCGGCACGATCGCCGTCCGATCGACCCCCGGGGCGGGCAGCACCTTCACGATCACGCTGCCGAAGGAGCTCGACCGATGACGCGCGCCTCCGGCGAGCGGCGCGCGCTGCTCATCGTCGACGACGAGCGCGAGACCTTGAAGGCGCTCCGCCGCGAGCTCCGGCGCGACTACGATGTCCTCATCGCGGAGAGCGCCGAGCAGGGTCACGCGATCTTGCGCGAGCGGACCATCCCTGTCGTCCTCAGCGACCAGCGGATGCCGGGCACGACGGGCACGGAGTTCTACGCGAGGGTCAAGGCCGAGTTCCCGGAGACCGTCCGACTCCTCATGACCGCCTATGCGGACACGAGCGCCGCCATCCAGGCCATCAACGAGGGCGGCGTGTACCGGTTCATCTCCAAGCCATGGGATCCGCCGGCGCTGGCGGGCGTCGTGAGCGACGCGTTCGCCCATCACGAGCGCATCAGCAGCTGCCAGCGGCTCCTATCGAGCCTCAAGACGAGCGCCGACGCCCTCCACCTCGAGAACCAGCAGCTCGCCGAGGCGACCCAGAAGACCCATGAGCTCATGGGCATCGCCGCGCACGATCTGCGCAATCCGCTCGCGGCGATCCAGTGGTTCACGAAGATGCAGCTGGCCGGCGTCGGCGCGGGGCCCGAGGACACGCGGCGCTACGCCCTGAAGATCCAGGACAACGCCGAGTTCGCGCTGCAGCTGATCGAGAACCTGCTCGACATCACGACGCTGGAGCACGGGAGCGGCGCGCTGCGCCTGCAGGAGGCCGACCTGAGAGGCATCGTCCTGGCGGCGGTCTCCCTGAACGAGCACGGCGCCGGCCGGAAGAGGATCACGGTGGACGTCGACGTGCCCGCGGATCTCCCGCTCGTCTGCTGCGACGTAGGGCGGATCGAGCAGGTCCTGAGCAACCTGCTCAGCAACGCGTTCAAGTTCTCTCATCCGGGCACGACGGTGACGGTGCACGCGTGGAGGATCGGCCAGGCGGTCGAGGTGATGATCGAGGATCAGGGCCTGGGCATCCGCACGGACGAGATCAGCGGCCTGTTCAGCAAGTTCCGGAGGACGAGCACCCGATCGACAGGCGGCGAGAAGAGCACGGGGCTCGGCCTGTCAATCTGCAAGAACCTCGTCGAGCGCCACGGCGGCACGATCCGCGTGGAGAGCGAGCTCGGCCGGGGAACGCGGGTGTTCTTCACGCTGCCGATGAAGGCTGGGTGCTCCTGCGAGCCGGAGCGCTCCGCGGCGTAGGCTCGCCGCGCGCGCCGCGCCTGAGTTACCAGCTCACGGTGTCGTTGAGCGTGAGCGTCCCGCCGGACGCGGGCGTGCTCATCGTGCGATTGCCGCCGCCCGGGAGGTTCTCCCAGGTCACGCTGCCGTCGGCGTTCTTGCGATAGTACTTGTACTGGAGCGCGCTGCTGGCCGGCAGGTTGACGCGGTTCGTCCACACGGGGTAACTGCGCGGATCGACCGGGATGCCGAGATCGGTGTTCCAGTTGCCGAGCGCCGCGGTGTTGCCAGTGACGTACATGGTCTGGCCGACCACGGTGGTCGCGGTGACGTTGACCGCGACGCCGGCCTCGCCGGACGCGGGCGGCACCGCGCGCACGTTGTAGCGGCCGCAGACCACCGAGGGGATATCGACGACCCTGCCCGCACGGATCGACGCCACCAGGCTGATGTACTCGCCCATGGCCCAGTTCAGGGGGCTCATGGACCGCGTCGGGGTGCCCGCCGAGACGTTGCCCGGCTTCTGGACGGACCAGCCGGTGACGTCCGTCGTCTCGCTCCACACCTGCTCCGGGATGAAGCCCTGAGGCGTCGAGAACGCCTTCACCGCGGTCAGGAAGGGGCTGCCGTCGGCGCCGACACCCGTGCTGGCGATCTTGAACATGCCGCGCTCGGCCGTGAAGATGGGCCACAGCCGGCCCCGGCCGCCGTTGCCGTCGAAGTTGCCGCCGTCGTTCTTCTCGCCATATCCATCGTAGTTGTAGCGGAACCAGGCCTCGCCCTTGCCGGCGATGGTCCGCTTCAGGATGGCGTCGTACTCGGGCAGCGTCGCGACGATCGAGGGATCGTCCGGCCGCTTCACCCCCATCCGCACGAGCTCGAGGAAGCCGCCGTCGACGATGTAACGCTGATCGTGCGTGCCGCCGCCGTTGCCGATCGTGAAGGTGGTCGCCGCGTCCGGCCCGGACACCGGGTTGTACACCTGCGGCCCGCTGCCGGTGTTGCCCCGCGCAGAGGGGTTGATGCGGATGTAATACCGGCCGTCACCGTGGTACCCCGTGGTCGTGAACGTCCAGCGGTCGACGCTCTGCTGCCAGGTGTCGGCGGCGGCCATGTAGCGCGCCGCGCTGGGGGTGTCGCCGTTCGCGCGGGCGATCGTGGCGGCGCAGACGAGGCCTGCGATCTCCGCGGCGATGGTCGACGGCGAGTACCCGGCGTTCTCCTCCCAGCGCTCCTGCTGCGTCCATGGGCCCGTGTTGACGATGTAGTCGGCGGTCCTCTTGATCTTCTTCCACAGCGGGTTGTAGACGGAAGGTCCGAGCCGCCAGGCGAGGATGATCGGCATCGCCTGCTCATCCATCTGCGTGCCTTGCCAGTACTGCCAGCCGCTGACCCAGGCGTTCTGCGGGAAGCGGCCGACGCGGCTGTAGCCCTGCGGGCAGCCCGGCGCGTCGTACTCGGCGGCGCCGCAGTCGCTCGACTGCTGCAGGGTGTTGAACAGGTAGTTGACCACCGAGGCCCCGGTCGCGGTGTCGCCGGCCGTCACCAGCGCGCTGGCGAACTTGAACAGATCGCGCGCCCAGACCAGGTGATAGCCGCCGTTGTTGCCGTCGCCGTTGGTCTCGCCCCAGGGCGTGCCCATGCCCGCGATCATGGCGCCGTTCGACTTGTCCTGGATCGCCTTGAGCGACATCGCCGCGAGGTAATACTGGTCGTCGGCGGTGGCGCTCTGGCTGCTGAGCCCGGCGGCGTAGGTCTTCCACCCGTTGTCGTAGGTGGTTTGCAGGGTGCTCAGGCTGCTGCCGAGCGTCGCGTTCGCGGTGGAGGCCGCCTCGGTCTCGGTCGCGCCGAAGCCGAGCACGACGTCGAACGAGACGCTGGTGACGGCGCTGGCGCCGAGGTCGATCCAGCCCATCTGCGCCACATTGCCGCCGCTCGCCAGGTCGTTTCGCCAGGTCATGGTCCTGTCGACGTTCCCGCCGAGGAGGTCTGTCCAGCCGTCCGACTCGCCGACGAAGCCGCTCGACACCATCGGCGCGCCGCTCACCACCTTCCACGGGCGCGACGCGGCGAGCGCCGAGGCGCGGCTGTTCTCCGAGGCGACGAGCAGCGTGCGCCCCCCTGCCGCCACGGTCCTCGACGTGTCGCCGGCCCCGGAGTTGTCCATCGCCGGGTTGTGGAGCAGGTAGAGGTCGAACTGGGTGACGTTCCTGCCGCCCAGGGCGTCGAACTGGACGCGCTGGATCAGCGCGTTGCGCCCCGGATCGGTGAAGATGGTCTTGGTGATCCGCCAGTTGTGGGCGCTGTTCGTTGTCGTCGCCTGCCAGCGCATGGACCGCTTGTCCGGCTGGGTCACGGTGAAGCTCTGCTGCTTCTCCTCGTCGACGAACGTCTTTGCCGTGTCCCCCACCAGGAACTGCAGATCGACGGTGTTCACGGTGTCGAGCACCGGATAGAACACCTCGGACACGATGCCGCGATGTCCGGTGAAGTAGACCCTCGAGGTCGCGGTCGTCGAGGTGCCGAGGAACGACTTCTCAGCAGGTCCCCACACAGAGGGTACCCCGCCCCCCTTGGCGGCAATGCCAGCGCCGATGGCCTTCAGGGCCTCCCCCTTTGGCGGGGCCCTGCCGGCAGTGCCGAACGGAACAGCGGACTCCCCGGCCGTCGCCTCCTCTGCATCTGGTTCGAGCGCGCAGCCCGCGAGCCCGAGCGTCAGGTAAAGAATTGTAGTGCCACAAGAAATGCGCTCCAGCATCACGCCACTCCCTTTCCATCGGGTGGCCGTCGCGTGAAGACCGCTCCACGGCTACCGTAAGTCAGCGACTTGGTTGATGTTTTTACGTGGTGCTTGCGGATCGCGGCCCGGGCCCCCTGCGCTCACTTCGCTCCGGCTCCGCGTGGGACGCCAGCAATGCTGTAGCGTAGCACGCGATCCTCGCACGCTTGCGCGCGCTCGCGCGCCGCTATGCCGAGCTCCTGACGAGGACAGCGACGCTGCGCTTCACGCGCCGTGTCGGCGCGGATCGACGAGCACCGAGACCATCATCCACGGGTCGGCGATCGACGCAAACGACGCCGCGCCCATCGCGGGCTCGACGGAGCGCGGCGTCGACCTCGCCGCCGCGAGCTCACGACCTCACGAGCCAACCACCTTGCGCCGCGCCGCCGCGTAGCGCCTGACCAGCTCGTCCGCGATGACGCCGGTCAGGATGACGGCGCCGATGACAGCGAACTCGATCTGGGTCGGGACGCCCAGCATGTTGATGGCGTTGCGCAGCACCTGCATGAGCGCGGTGCCCAGGATGACGCCCAGCACCGCGCCCTCGCCGCCGCGCAAGCTGAAGCCGCCCAGCACGGCCGCGGCGATCGCGTAGAGCTCGTAGAAATTGCCGAAATCGACCGGCTGGGCCGAGTTGACCTCGAGCGCGAACAGCATGCCCCCGAAGCAGGCGAGCACCGAGCAGAGGACATACGCGAGGATCGTCATCCTGTCGGTATCGACCCCGCTGTAACGGGCCGCCTGCTCGTTGCGGCCCAGCGCCATCAGATAGCGGCCATAGACGGTGCGGTTCAGGAAGATCGACGCCGCCACCGCGATCGCGAGGAACAAGAGGAACGGCATCGGGATGTCGAGCCACGTGATCAGATCGAGCCGCGTCTTCACGCCGGTGAACGGGTGCACCGCGTAGGGGCTGAAGTGCCCCTCGGAGATCCACGAGAGGAACGGCACGGGGATCGAGAGCGGGCTGCCGACCGACAGGTAACGCAGCGACTCGAACCCGACGCCGAACCCCTGCGTCTGATCGCCGGAGATCCCGCGCGCGGTGCCCCGGTAGAGCAAGAGCCCGCAGAGCGTCACGACGAACGGCTGGAGCCGGAGCTTCGTGATGAGCAGCCCGTGCGCGAGCCCGATGCAGAGGGAGATGGCGAGCAGCACGGGCACCGCCAGCGCGGGCGGCCAGTGCTGCACCGAGAGGAGCCACGGCAGCATGCAGCCGGCGAGCGCCACGACCGAGCCGATCGACAGGTCGATACCGCCCGTGATGATCACGAAGCCCGCCCCGATGCTGAGGATGCCGAACAGCGCCGTCCTCCGGATCAGGTTCTCGAGGTTCTCCGCGAGGAGGAACCTCCCGTTCATGAGCGCGGTGCCGAGCGACACCGCGAGGAGGAGCCAGAAGACGCCGAGCACCTTCCGCCGCGTGCCGTGCGCGAGCGGCGCGGCCGGCGCGACCGGCGCGGCGCCGCGCGCCCGGAGATCCTGTGTCGTCGTCACAGACATGCTCTCTGGCCTCGATGGTTAGTGGCCACGCCGCGTCACGCCGCGGCGTCGCTACCGGTCGCGAGCTGCATGATCGCCTCCTCGCTCAGCTCGGCGCGGCCGAGCTCGCCGGCGATGCGCCCCTCGTGCATCACCAGCGCACGGTCGGACATGCCCATCACCTCTTCCATGTCGCTGGAGACGAACAGGGTGGCCATGCCGCTCGCTGCCAATCGCTCCATCAGCTGGTATATCTCGTGCTTGGCGCCGACGTCAATGCCGCGGGTCGGCTCGTCGAGGAGGAGCACGCGCGGCGACATCGACAGCCACTTTGCGATGACGACCTTCTGCTGATTGCCGCCCGACAGGTGCTGCACCGGCTGCACGTCGCTCGGCGTCCGCACGCCGAGCTCCCGGATCATCTGCGCCGACATCCGGCGCTCGCCCGCGCGGTCGAGGACGCCGTAGCGCTGCGCCCTGCCGAGGCTCGGCAGGCTCACGTTCGCCCGGATCGCCATCTCCAGGATGATGCCCTGTTGCTGGCGGTCCTCCGGGACCAGGCCTATCCCGGCGGCGATGGCGTCTCGCGGGGCGCGCGGCATGATCGCCCGCCCGGCCACGCGGACGGCGCCCCCGGCCGCCGGCGTGACGCCGAACAGCGTCCGGAGCAGCGACGTGCGCCCCGCGCCGAGGAGCCCCGCCACGCCGACGATCTCCCCGGCGCGCACCGTGAAGGAGAGCGCGCGCTCGGGGTGCCTCGGCGTCCGGAGGCCGGAGACCTCGAGCACCGGCTCGCCGGGTGGGTTCGGGACGTGCGGATAGAACTGCGAGAGATCGCGGCCCACCATCAATCTCACGATGCGATCGTGGCTCATCTCCTCGCCGCGCGAGAGCTCTCCCGCGTTCTCGCCGTCGCGCAGCACGAGCACGCGATCGCAGAGCGCCCTCACCTCGCCGAGGCGGTGAGAGATGTACACGACGCTGATCCCGCCCGCGCGGAGCTCCCTCACCACCTGGAAGAGCGCCTCGGCCTCGTGCGGGCACAGGCACGACGTGGGCTCATCCATGATGAGCACCCGCGCGTTCGCGGAGAGCGCCTTCGCGATCTCGACGAGGTGCCGCTGCCCGAGCGACAGGCCGCCGACGAGCGCGCGCGGCGAGCACGCGAGGCCGACCCGCGCCATGATCGCCCGCGCCTCCCGCTCCATCCTGCCCTCGTCGATGAAGCCGCCCCGCCGCGGCTCCCGGCCGAGATAGATGTTGGCCGCGACATCGAGGTTGTCCGCCAGGTTGAGCTCCTGGTGGATGAGCGCGATCCCGCGGGAGAGCGCCTCCCTGACGGAGCCGAGCGCGACGGGCCGCCCGTCAAAGACCATTTCGCCGGCGTCGGGCGCCTCGACGCCGGCGAGGATCTTCATGAGGGTGCTCTTGCCGGCGCCGTTCTCGCCGACGATGCCGAGCACCTCGCCGCGGCCGAGCGCGAGGTGCACGCCGCTGAGCGCGAGCACGCCGGGGAAGCGCTTGGTCAGGCCGCGCGCCTCGAGCAGCGGCGTCGCGTCCAGTTCGGGCGAGGAGGCTGTCATTCGCGTCGGCGCGTCGAGCGTCGCCGGCCCGGGGCGCGCGCCGCGCGGCGCCGCGCTGCCCGACGCCGGGTTCACTGTTGCTTGGCGGCCTTCTGCTTCAGATCAGCCCAGAACTCGTCCAGGTTGCTCTTGCGGATCTGACGGGCCGGCAGGGAGATGAACTTGTCCTGAGGCACAACGGAGTTATCCCCTCGCACGAGCGCCGCGAGCACGCGCACCGACTCCTTGCCATACATGTACGGATTCTGCACCACGGTGCCGACCACCTCGCCGTCCTGGATCGCGCGCAGCGTCGCGTCCTGCTCGTCGAAGCCGACGACCTTGATCGAGCTCATCTTCCCCGCCTGCTTGACCGCCTCGAGCAGGGCCGGCGTGTGGTACGCGTTCAGGCCGATCAGGCCCACGAGGTCCGGGTGCGCCGACATCATGTCTTCGGCGTTGCTCTTCGCCTTGGCGGCGTCGATCTGGTCGGTCAGGGTCGCGACGATTGTGTATTTCGCCCCCTTGATCTCCTGGTTGAGCGGGTCGCTCCCGGCGCTGCTGTCCGGGCGATCGAGCAGCTCGTCGAGCACTCCTTGGCGGCGCTTGCGGGCGTTGTCCCCCTCGAGCCGCCCGACCAGGATGGCCACCTTGCCGCCGGCGGGGATCGCCTCCTTCACGAGCTGCCCCGCCATCCGGCCAGCGACGTAGTTGTCGATGCCGATGTACACGATGCGCTCGCTCTTCGGAGCATCCGAGTCCTGCGTGATGAGCTTTGTCTTCGCGGCCGCCTTGTTGAGCAGCGGGACCTGGTTCTCCGCGTCGATCGGGCTGATCGCGATGCCGTCGACGCCGCGGATCAGGAGATCCTCGACCCGATGCATCTGGTCGTTCACGTCGCTCGGCATCACGACGCTCACCTCGGCGTCGTACTCCTTCGCGCCGTCGATGACGCCCTTCTCGGCGATGGTCCAGAAGGGGGCGACGCCGTTCGTGATGTAGGCGAGCTTCGGCTTGCCCCCAGCCGCCGACGCGTCCGCCGCCGGCGCGCCGCCGTTGTCGCAGCCCAGGGCCGCGAGCCCCGCCGCCACGCAGACCCCGACGATGAACCGACCGATTCTGTTCGACATGCGCTCTCCCCTCCACCCGACAAGAGCCGCCTCGCGCGGCGGATCTGGGCGCCTCGTGCCGACGCACGGCGCACGACGGAGCAGGCACCCCCAGCCAACTGGCCAGCTCATGATGCGCGATCCGCTCCAGACGTGTCTACACGATTCGACGCGGACATTCCTACCGCGCCTGCCGCGCCCCTAGCGCCGCGTGCTCGGCGCGCTCATGCCGCCCGATCGGCCGACGGCGTAGGCGATCCCGCTCTGCAGCGTCCCGCGGATCACGATGCGCGACATGTCGATGTCGAGCCGGAGGAGCGCCTGCGCGACCTCGCCGCGGATGCCCGTCAGCACCGCCTGGACCCCGAGCAGCCGGAGGGCGTTCGCGGCGTTGAGCAGGGCGTTCGCGACGCGTTGATCGACCCCCTTGATCCCCGTGACGTCGATGATGACGGTGCGGGTGCCGCTCCTCGTCGCGCCGTCGAGCAAGGTCGTGAGCACGTCGTGCGCGCGCTCCTCGTCCAGCGTGCCGATGAGCGGCATGACCATGACGTCGCTCGTGATCGGTACGAGCGGGGTCGACAGCTCGGAGATCTTCGCCCGCTGGAACCGGATCACCTCCTCTTGGAGCTCGGCCCGGGCCGCCTCGGCGCGCTCGCGCTCGCCGAGCTCGTGCAACAGGCGCAGGTTGGCGTCCCGTAGCTCGGCGCTCTGCGCGGAGAGGCGCACGTTGGCCAGAGAGAGCTCCTCCGTCCGCTCCTTCACCTCCTGCTCCAGCCGCTCGTTGGCCTCCCGGAGCTCGGCGCTCACGGCCGTGAGGTCCGCGTAGAGCAGCGCGTTCTCGACCGCCACGGCCGCCTGCGAGGACAGGAGCCGCAAGAGCTCGATGCGATCGGCGGTGAACGCGTGCTCCGCGAGGTGGTTCTCCAGGTACAGGACCCCGCTCAGCCGGCCCTGGTGCAGGAGCGGCAAGCCCAAAATCGATTTCGGCCGGCGCGCGCTCACGTGCGGATCGCCGGCGAGGCGCGGGTCGTCCTCCGCGCGGCCGATCACGAGCGCCTCGCGCGAGCGCGTCACGTAATGCACGACCGAGCGGGCCAGATCGAGCCGCGCCTCCAGGGGCATCGAGAGGCCAAGGCTCACCGTATCGGGGCCGACCGCGATCATCGCCTCGACCGTCAGCACCTCGCCGCGCGCGAGGATGAGGAACCCCCGGCTCGCCCCGGCGCTCTTGATCACGCTGCGCAAGACCTGCTCGATCACCTTGTCGAGCACGATCGCGCTCGAGATGGCCTGCGCGGTGCTGAGGACCGTGGCGAGATCGAAGCTCTCCCCCGCGACGAGGCCCTGGAGCGCGGTGCCGGTCGGCGAGAGCGGCAGAGGCTGGCCCAGGGCCGAGGGGTCGGCCGGCGCGAGCTCCTCGCGCAGCGCCTTGGCCTTCTCGGTCGCCCCCCAGCGCTCGTACAGGTAAACCGCCCTTCGCAGGAAGATGTGCGCGAACTCGACCCTGCCCTGGGCGAGCCAGAACCTGCCATAAAGCTCGTTGCCGAGCGCCTGGTTGTTGATGTAGTCGGCCTGCCGCGCGGCCTCGATGCCCCGCTCGTAGAGGTCCATCGCCTCGGCCCTCCGCCCCTCGACGCGGGCCTGCTCGGCGAGCAGCAGCAGGTGCTTGTGGAGCACGTTGTCCGGCCCGGCGTCGGCCCAGCGCTTCATCCGCCCGAGGAGCCGCAGCAGGTGCTCCTCGTGCTCCCGCCGCTCCGCGCCCTCGGCGCTCTCCCACGCGGCGATCCGCATGAGGCCCGCGTAGAACGTCGCCTCGGGCACCTTGGCGTGCGTCGGCAAGGCGCCCTCGATCACGGCGAGCTTCGGCATCAGATCGGCAAAGCTCGCCCTGTCGCCGAACAGGTAGGCATTCCGGATCTTGGCGTAGTACAGCCACCCCATGTGGTAGGGCGAGCCGCCATGCTTCGCCGCGTAGGCCGCCTCGTCGAACCCGTCGTCGTCGAAGCTGAGCCGGCCCCTCGTCAGCCCTTGCAGGCACCGGAGGGGCTGGATCACGCCCGCGAGGAGGATATCGATGATGTCATGGCTGCGGGCGCGCCGCAGGAACGCGAGGTGCGTCTCGGTGAGCTGCGAGAGCTCCGCGAGGTTCATCCCGTAGGTGAGCCGGTCCGAGCCGCTCTGGCTGATCATGTACCCCATGGCCGTCCAGTCGCCGGCCTGGAGCCCGAGGTCGTAGACCCGGTCGTAATAGGGATCTGCCCTCCGCAGCGGCTGCGTCCAGCTGTGCACGTCCGCGGAGAAGATGTGGTAGGTCTTCGCCCGGAGCACGAGGTTGTCGAGCTGGTCTGCGAGCTCGACGGCCATCTTGCCGAACCGATAGGCCGTCTCGTACTCGCCGAGCAGCGGGCCGACCACCATGCCGTACGCGACGTATCCGAACGCGGACATATCGCTGTTTCCGTGCTGCAGCGAGAGCGTCACCATCTTCACGATGGCGAGGTTCGCGAGCGTCTGGTCGCTCGAGTTGTAGGCCCCGAAGAACAGGTTCACGAGCAGCTCGAGCGTCACGGGGTGCTCGGGGTTCGTCGTCCTCGGGGCGTGGGCGAGCTCCTCGATGCTGCGCGCGCCGAGGAGGACGGGCACCGCCTCGAGCTCCCGCTCGAGGAGCGCGGCGACCTCCTCCCGGGCCTCGGGGATCGGACAGCCGAGGAGCCGGAGGCCGGCCTTCTGGACGAGGGTCGCCTCGTGATTGCGCCACTGGAGCAGGTACTGGTTCGCCTGCACGAGGAGGACGGAGACCTTGTCCATGGCCGTCCGGGCGCGCGCGAGCGCCGCGGCGCAGAGCCGCTCGGCCTCCTCGAAGGCGCCGCACAGCGACTCGACCTCGGCGCGCTCCCTGTGGAGCGCGAGGGCGAGCTCGTGATGGTCGTCGAAGCCGCCGTGGGGCAGAAACCCCATGCCCGCGCGGAGATAGCCGGCCGCCGCCTCGTAGGCGGTGGCGGCCTTGGCCCTCCTGCCGGCGGCGAGGTTGAGCTCGGCGGCCGTGGCCTGCTCCGCGGGCGAGCTCACGATGGGCGCCGCGATGTTGAAGTGGTTGACGATGTCGAAGAGCGCCTCGTCCCGAGCCGCGCCCTCGCAGCTGGCGAGCATGAGCCGCCCGATGCGGAGGTGGACCTCCCGCTTGTGATCCTCGCTGATGAGCGAGTACGCCGCCTGCTGGACGCGATCGTGCAGGAAGCGGTAGTTGACGCGCCAGTCGACGCCGGTCTGCGCCTCGTCGTCGGTCGCGTGCGCGAGGCGGTAGTCGGTGTCCACGGGCGCGATCAGGCCCTCTTGCAGGATCTTCCACAGCGCGGCCACGGTCTCGTGCGCAGGCCGCTCGCTGATGACCGCGAGCGTGCGCAGGTCGAACTCGTGCCCGATGCAGGCCGCGAGGCGGAGGACGCGCACGAGCTCGGGCTCGAGCTCCCCGATCTTGCGCGCCATGAAGTCGACGACGTTGTCGGTGACCGTGCGCCGCCGGATGCCGTCGAGCTCCCATGTCCAGGCGCCCTTCTCGAAGCGGAGCAGGCCCTCCGTGTGGAGCGAGCCCAGGAACTGCCGCACGAAGAACGGGTTGCTCTGGGTCCGATCGAACACGACGCGGGCGAGCGGCTCGACGTCGGCGCGGGCCGCGGAGAGCGCGTCCGAGAGCAGCGCGATCACGTCGGCGAGGGCGAGCGGGCTCAGCTTGAGCTCACGGAGCGGCGCGCCTGCCTTCTCGATCTCGCCGAGCGCGACGCGGAGCGGGTGAGCCGCGTAGACCTCGTTGTCGCGGAAGGCGCCGAGGAGGAGCAGGTGG
This sequence comes from Sorangium aterium, assembly GCF_028368935.1. Classification (NCBI taxonomy): domain Bacteria; kingdom Pseudomonadati; phylum Myxococcota; order Polyangiales; family Polyangiaceae; genus Sorangium; species Sorangium atrum. The sequence continues at coordinate 1,899,051 of NZ_JAQNDK010000003.1, forward strand.
CCGCGCTCCGGATCGGCGGCCAGGACCTGGAGCAGCTTGAGCGAGGCCGGATCGGCCCATTGCAGATCGTCCAGGAAGAGGACGAGGGGGTGCTCGGCGGTCGCGAAGACGCGGACGAACGCCTTGAAGATCGCGTGAAAGCGGCCCTGCGCCTCCGCCGGCGGGAGCTGCTGGACCGGGGGCTGCTGGCCGACGATCCACTCGAGCTCCGGGATGAGGTCGACGAGGAGCTGGCCGCTGCTCCCGAGCGCGCGGCCGAGCGCCGTGCTCCAGCGCGCGAGCTGCTCCGGTCGCTCGGTGAGGATGTGCCGGAGGAGCTCCCGGAAGGCGCGCGCGAGCGAGGCGTACGGCGCCCCGCGGTTCAGCTGCTCGAACTTGCCCGCGGTGAAGTAGCCGCCTCGCTGGGCGATGGCCCTGTGCATCTCGTTCACAAGGGCCGACTTGCCCATGCCCGCGTACCCCGACACGAGCAGGAGCTCGCCCTCCCCGCCGGCGGCGCGCTCGAAGGCGGCGAGCAGCGCGCGCTCCTCCTCGGCGCGGCCGTAGAGCTTCTGCGGGATGCGCAGCGTATCCGGGATGTCGCGCAGGCCGAGCGCGAAGGGCGCCACGGCGCCGGACGTCGAGAGCTGGCGGAGGCACGCGTCGAGGTCGGCGAAGAGCCCGAAGGCGCTCTGGTACCGGTCCTCCGCGTTCTTCTCGAGGAGCTTCATCACGATCCGGGACACCGCGTCGGGCACGCCCGGGACCTGCTCGGGCGGCGGCACCGGCGTCCGCGCGATGTGGCCATGGATGAGATCCAGCGGGTCGCTGCCGGTGAACGGCAGGACGCCGGTGAGCATCTGATAGAGGGTCACGCCGAACGAGTAGAGGTCGGTGCGGCGGTCGATCACGCGGTTCATCCGGCCGGTCTGCTCCGGCGACATGTACGCGAGCGTCCCCTCGAGCGCCTCGGGGCTTATCGCCTGCTGCGTCTCGTGCGGGAGGAGCGTCGCGATGCCGAAGCCGACGAAGTGGACCTCGAGCGTGTCCGGGTCGACGAGGAGGTTGTGCGGCTTGATGTCCTTGTGAATCACCTTGCGGCGGTGGAACTCGTCGAGGACCCGGGCCGCAGAGCGGGCGATCGTCAACGCCGCCTTGAGCTCCAGCCGGCCGGCGCGCAGGAGGTCGTGGAGCGTCGTCCTGCTCGGCCTCTCGAGCACGAGCGCGAGGCCGTTCCTGTGCTTCTCGAGCCCGTAGGCCTTGACGACGCCCTCGACGTCGAGCGCGCAGAGCACGTTGTACTCGTGCCGGAGCGCCGCGAGCTCACGCGCGCTCGGGAACTCGCTCTTCAGGACCTTGAAGACAGCAGGCTTGCGCTCGTCACCCCAGGTCCCTTCGAACACCTCGATGCTCGAGTCGACATAGATCGGCTGGCTCACGAAACACGTCGCGGAGAGCATCTCACCTCGCCGGGGCGCCGGGCGGGCCCGCCGGCGCTGCTGCTCGCATCGAGCAGGCAGGACGGACGGTGTTCTCGCACAAGCGCACCATGGGCGGATTATGTCTAGATCGCTGCCCCCGAGTCACCACCGAAATCGGAACATTGATTCGTCCACGGTGATATTTTTCAGCATTTGTGCGCTAGATATCCAACTTGGACGGAGTCTGGCGTTCGCGCCCCGTCGCCGAGCGCGGCAGTGCGGCGCTGGCGCGGCGCTCCATGCGATGTGGGCTGGCCCTCGGAGGGCTGGACGGGGGATCGATCACGCGGCGCGCCGGGAGGGCGCGTCACGGGCGCAGGTCACTGCGGCACCTCGACGGTGGGACAGCCGAACTCGACACGGACGCTCTCCGCTCCCATGGACTTCACGTGCTCGCACGTGGCGCCCTTGATCACGAGGGTGGGCGGGGTGGTCGAATCGTCGTAATCCCAGCCGTCGTCGCCCGGCCTCGGCAGCACCTCGTCGTCGATGAAGACGTTCACCTTCGCGCGGTCCGGCGGCTCGGCCTCCAGCGAGAGCTCGCAGGTCCTCACGAGATCCCTCGTGATGCTGGTCAGCGTGTCGCCGAGGCTCGCCGCGTCCACCACCTCGAAATAACGGGGCGAGGTCTCCGACGTGGCCGTGTCGCCCTCGACGGCGAGCTGGTCCAGCACGGCGGCATAGGCCGTCGCGCCGGGGATGCCGACGACGAAGGTCTTGATACCGGCCGCGCGCAGCTCCTTCACCCGCTGCACCGTGCGCGCGTCGTCCAGGCACACGTCCGTCAGGCCCGCGACGCAGCAGTTCGGCACGCCCGAAGGGCAGTCCCCATCCATGTTCGTGGTGCAGGTCGCGGCCTCGCAGGTCATGGCCGGATCCTGGTTGCAGTTGGGACCGCCGTCGGTCGCCAGGAGGACGTACTTGTCACCTTCGAGGGCGCCGCCGGCTCCCACGGTGAGGTACCCGAGGGCGCGCGCGAGGGCGTCCGCGGTCGGCGTCGCGCCGCCGGGGTCGGTGGCATCCAGGAGGGTCTTGATGGCGGGGACCGATGTCTCGCCCGGCGCCACGGCCACGCTCAGGTCCTCGCCCGCCTCCATGCCGCAGTGGTCGTCGGAGGGAAAGAGCTGAAGCCCGACGGACATCCTGTCCTGGATCACGTCGAGCGCGGTGCCGAGGGCGCCCTTCATCATCGTCCAGCGGTCGCTCGCTTCCCACGCTTTGGTCATGCTGTCGGAGCGATCGAGCACGATCACGAGGTGAGCCTGCCGCGGCTGAGCTTCGACCTGCTGGCCGCCGCAGTCGCCGCCGCCCTCCCCCCCGCCCGAGCTGGCGCCCGGCCCGGACGCGATGAAGCCGCCTCCGAGGGAGGGCTCCCCGCCCGTTCCCCCGGAGTCCGTACCGCCGGAGCCGCCGTTTCCGGAGCCGCCGCCGCCCCCACCCGTTCCGCCATCCGATACCGAACATCCCGACGCGAGCGCCCAGCCCAGGCACCAGAGCGATGTCAGGAACAAGGAGCGGGCGTAGATCCCGCGGTTCTTGCCGGTCATATCCATTCTCCTCGACACGAGTGAATCGACGCGAGTCAACGCGCCCGCACGCGGCGTCAGCCCGGAGGAATGCGGCAGATGCCGTTGTAACACTGCACGGTTCCGGCGTTGCAGCAGTCGGACGTCGCGCCGCAGAGCTGCCCGTACTCGGCGCATCGCGGCGGGGTGCCGCCCGCCCCGTCCGAGCCACCGCCGCCGCCGGCGCCGCCGGCTCCGCCGGTCGCGCTCGAGCTCCCGGTCGCGCCCGAGCTCCCGGTCGCGCCTGACGGGGAGTCCGTCGTGCACGTGCCTGAAAGGGAGCCCGGCTCGTACTCGCACGTCGTTCCGACGCAGCAGTCGCCGTTGTTCGTGCAGGGTCCGCCCGCCGTGACACAGCGGGGCGTCGTCCCTCCGGGCGTGTCGTAACACTGGAGCTTGCCAGTTTCGCTATTCCGTACGCAGGGAGCGCCGTCGCAGCAGTCGTCGGCGGAGGCGCAGTCCTCGCCTGCCTGGCGGCAGGCCGTGAGCGCGTTGCACCGAGGCACGCCGAGGGCGTCGAGGCGGCAGTTGCTGGCGTGGCCCAGGTAGCTGCAGCAGTTGTTGGGAGCGCTGGTGGACGTATCCGAGCAATAGCTGTCCTTGAAGTGACAGACGCCGCCCTGGGGCGTGCAGCCGTTCGGGTTGCGGCAGCGGCCGATCTCCCCGTCCGGATCCCCCGACTTGTCGCAGACGACGTTGCCCGCGCCCGGCAGATCGGCCGTGGGATCGCCGCCGCAGCAGTCCTCGTTGCGCCGGCACAGGGCGCCGTTCACGCGGCAGCCGCTCGGCGGCTGGCAGACAGCGATCCCGGTGGGGCCGTACGGCGCGCAGACGCGGCTGCAGCAGAAGCCGCAGCTGTCGCAGACCGCGCCGTCGATGCCGCCGCTGCTGCAGCGGCTCGCCGTCGACGGCTCCGCGCCGCAGTAGCCCGCGGGGTCGGCTGTGTTCCGCTTCACGCACACGCCGGTACAGCAGTCGCTGTCGCCCTTGCAGACGTCGTTGCGCTGCACGCAGAACGAGGAGTAGAGGACACAGCGGTTGTCTCGCCCGCAGAGCTTGGAGCAACACTGGCTGTCCTCGGTGCACGGGTTGCCGCCCGTCTGGCATGCGGTGGCGCCGTTGACGTCGCTGCACGTCCCGCCGACGCACATGCCGCTGCAGCACGCGGCGCCGCCTGCCGTGCAGTCGGATCCATCGGGGAGGCAGGCGGTCGCGCTGCACCTGCCCGAAGCGCAGTTGAGGGTACAGCACTCCGAGGATTCCTCGCAAGCGGCGCCGGTCCCGAGGCAGACGCTGAGCGGCGAGGCGCAGGTGCTCGTCGCGCTGTCGCAGATGCCGGAACAGCAATCTCCGGAGCGCGCGCACGTGGCCCCGTAGGGCTCGCAGGTCGGCACCTCGACCCCCGTGTCAGGACCGCCCGCGCCGCCGACGCCATCCGTGCCGCCGGCGCCCGCGCCGCTGGCGAGCGCACCGCCCGCGCCGCCCGCACCGCCGGCGCCCGCACCACCGACGCCTGTGCCCGCGCCGCCTTCTCCAGAGCCGCCCGCCGCGCCGGCGCCGCCCGTTCCGCTCATCCCGCCGCCGCCAGCGTTGGCCCCTCCGGAGCCGCTGGCGGAGGAGCTGCCCTCGGCTGCGCTGCTGGAGGGCCCTGACGTGTTGGCGACGCCACCTTCGCCTCCCGAGCCCGTGCCTTCGGACGAGCCGCAGGCGCCGGAGAGCCATACGATGCCGACAGCCGCGAAGATTCGAGATACGCGCATACACTTT